>NATJ01000073.1 GCA_002085305.1 Epsilonproteobacteria bacterium 4484_65
AGAGAGATAGCAGCATCAAAAATATTTGAATATATGGAGATGTTCTATAACTCAAAAAGACGACATAATTATCTTGAATACATGTCTCCTAATAAATTTGGAAGTAGGTGTAATATTGAGGCTTCATAAAATTAGGTTTTTACTGAATTAGTAAGTGCCTGGCTTATAGGGGTCATTCCAGTGATTAAGAGTCACTTTTCTATTTATATTCCTGCCTTACTTTGTCACGCTTACAGCTCTTCTCCTGAAAACCTTATAATCTAACATATTTTATAACGTTTATCGCTGTAGCGATGTTTAAAGGTCATAAATATGTTACTCTCCATAGAAAACCTTATAAAATGTTCTATATAGGAGACTTTATAATGAAAACTGTAAAAGAAACATAAACTCCAAAGAGTTTAAAGAGTTAATGATTTACACTAGAGAGATACAGAGAAGATCCCTCTTAGCATGACATATTGTTTAAATCATTTTTATGTACAAACTTCTCTCACAAATATCAATTTCTATAGTTGCAATAATTGCTTTTTGTGTCCAAATATAATTTTGACTGATTACATTAGTATTGTAGCTAGATGAGGAAAATACTTCTGATTTCTCATCAAAATATTTATTGCCTAAACTAGAATTATATTCTTTAGATAAAAGTGCTAGATTTCCAAGGGCATGTAATGCTCTTTTTTTACTATATACCCAGCAATCAAAGTTCTAAAACCAGTTGCGGTGGACGTCCAATAATTGCCTTAGTATCTGTAATAATAATTGGTCTTTCAATTAGTTTGTTATGTTTACTCATTGCCTCAATAAGTACCTGTTCATCTTCAATATCTTTTAATCCAAGTTCTTTATAAATTGTCTCTTTTGTACGCATCAAATCTCTTGCTGCAATACCCAACTTTAGTAATACTGATTTAATTTCATCTACACTAGGTGCTTCGTCTAGGTATTTATATATATCTACTTCCTTACCCTGTTCTTCTAAAAGCTTTAAAGCTTCACGCGATTTACTGCACCGAGGATTATGCCAGATTTGTATAGCCATATTTTATCTCCTTTGATAATTTAATGATGTACATATTTTTAAAGTTATTTGTACATATGATCTAAAAATTGATGTACATTGGGAAAAATAATAAAAGTCCTATATTGCTTAGTTTAACCATGTACATTTAACAAACAACTAACAGGTGTCGGTATCTTGGGTTGTGCCATATGGTTACTTTTGCCATGTTTTATCCTTTTGTCTTTATTCTGAATCCGGATCTAACTCTTTAGGGATCTTCTTACTTGTTTGGGCACCAAGCTCTTTGAGTTGCTGTACTTGTCTAACAAGATTCCCTTTACCATCACTCAGTTTATTTTTTGCCGCAGAAAAACTACCCTGAATACTATCTATCTGTTTAGATATCTTCATCAGATCTTCAGAAAAACCGACAAATTTATCGTACATTGCTCCTGCTCTTCTGGCTATTTCCTGGGCATTTTGGTTTTGACGTTCATACTTCCATACATTTTCCACTGCACGCATAGCAACAAGCAGTGTGGTTGGTCCTACAAGGAGTATCTTCTTTTTAAAGGCATTGTCATAAATGCTGCTGTCATGTTCTAGTGCTACAGCAAGTGCTCCTTCTATAGGCATGAACATAAAGATAAAGTCTAAAGTATTAACCTCTTTGAGTCGCTCATAATTCTTACGAGAGAGTCCTTCTACATGCAACTTGATAGAGTCTAAGTGCGCTGCTAAATACTCTGCCCTGGTTGATTCATCCTCCGCATTCACAAAACGCTCATACGCAAGCAGTGAAGTCTTTGCATCGATGATAAGGTCTCTGCTATCAGGAAGGTGCACAATAACATCCGGTCGCAGTATTTCATTATCATCTGTGCGGAGGCTTACTTCTCTTTCAAACTCAAAGCCTTTTCGTAAACCGGAAGCTTCAAGTACATGTTCAAGTACCATCTCACCCCAGACACCTTGTGTTTTATTCTCACCTTTCAGTGCATTGGTAAGGTTAATGGCATCTTTGCTTATCTTTTCATTGAGCTCTTTGAGTGAATTTATCTCATTTCTAAGAACCGCTCTGTCTTGACTCTCCGTATTATAGGTATCTGCTACCTGCTTTTTAAACTCAGTAATTTGTGTTTGAAGTGGCTTTATCATACTGTCAAGATTTTGTTTAGAAAACTCTGCAAATTTTTGTGAGTTTCCATCAAAGATCTGTTTTGCCAACTGTTCGAACTCATCTTTGATCTCTTTTTTATGCTCTTGCATCATTTCAAGTCTATTTGAGGCATGTCTGGTCTCTGTCTCCAACTTGGTAAGTAAACGTGCATTGTTAATACGGTGTTTGCTGTTATCTTCTACCAAATGTTCGTGTCGTTCTTGCAGTACTTTATGTTCTTCCTGCAATTTTTTATAGTTATCTTCTGTACTTTCAAGCTTTGTGGTCGTATGGCTATGTTCTTTCTCTAAAGTATTATATTTTGATTGTGTACTTCGCACCTCTTCTATTTTGGAAGCCAGTTCTTCTTTGGTTTGCATAAACTGCTGTAACTCTTGCTCATTACTTGCATTTTTTATTTTGACTTCCTGCAACTCTTTTTCAAGTACATCTATCTTGGTGCTTTTCTCTCTGTCCAGTTCTTTAAAATCCCACAGTTTATCACTTTGTGATTTGACTTTAGTCGAAAATATAACGACAATAAGTACGATAACCAATAAAACAACCAATACAATTCCGACAATGATCATCAAGGTTGAATCATTTTGGATCTTCAAAAGCAGCTCTTGCATATTAACCTCTTATCATGTCATAGTTTTGAGGATAATTACATTTCATACTTTTAGGTGACAGGTTCCCTTGACCGTACCTCATCTTTTTAAATACGATCTGTACTTTATTATCTAAGTCATCAAAGTAAGCAATACTGTGAAGTTGTTGTTTGGCATCCACCTGTATCGTATAGTTTATGTTTTCATATTTAGTTACATAGATATTTTTACTATGCTCTTTTGCTTTTTTTAAAATTTTGGCAAGGTCAAACCCTTTGTTGATAAGGTAGTTTGAAACTTGTTCCAGATCATGGTCGACTACCAACAACTCATAGCCATCGGTACACACCTCTTTTTTAGTAGGCTTAAGATACTCCCACTTTAATAAAGTTTTATTTGAAAAACGTACTTTTCCACTATAGTTTATGGTTTTTTTCTTCGCATTTGTGATCTTTTGCGTAAAATTTGCTTGAAAATTCTCTGGAAGGTTGATGGATGCTCCAAACAATGCTGAAACGGATAATAATCCAATCAATAATAATCTCATATATATTCCTTAATTTGTAAATAAAAATATACCAAAATAGCACTTATTTCGGGGTTATAAATAACATATTATCATAGAATTGTATAGGAACTGTGGTATTTAAATGATCAAGGCAATATATAGACCATCTGAATAATAAAAATAACTGCTAACGACATATTAATGACTTTTTAGATAAAATAATCGGAATTTATAAAAGGCAAAAAAAATTATGATTAAAAGTATACTCAAAGTTTTTGGCACACAAAATGACAAAATCGTAAAAAGCTATCTCAAAAAAGTAAAGAATATCAATACACTTGAATCTAACTATGAGAATTTAAGTGACGAAGAGTTACAAGCTGCATTTGCTGCCCTCAAAGAAGAAGTACAAAGTGGCACAAAAAGTTTGGATGATGTACTCTATGAATCTTTTGCTATTACACGTGAAGCCAGTAAACGTGTACTTGGCTTAAGACACTACGATGTACAGATGGTCGGAGGTATGGTACTCAACGATGGTGATATTGCAGAGATGAAAACAGGTGAAGGTAAAACACTTGTAGCCACACTTGCAGTTATACTTAACGCAATGACAGGGAAAGGGGTACATGTTGTTACCGTGAATGACTACCTTGCCAAAAGAGACTCCGAAGAGATGGGTGTACTTTATAGGTTCTTAGGTTACTCTGTCGGATGTATCACTGCTGATGTTCATGATGAGATGGAGAGAAAAGCACAATACGAAGCAGATATCACTTATGGTACAAACAACGAGTATGGTTTTGACTACCTTCGCGACAATATGAAAGTACGTGCTGAAGAAAAAGTACAACGTGAACATAACTATGCTATCGTGGATGAAGTTGACTCCATTCTGATCGATGAGGCACGTACACCGCTGATCATCTCCGGTCCAACACAAAGAGACCACAACCACTACGCAAGAGCTGATGAGATAGCAAAAAAGATGGAACGTGGAGAAAAAATAGAAACCAAAGCAGGCGAAGATGAACAGACCACTGGTGATTTTATTGTAGATGAGAAAAACAGAACGATCGTCATGACAGAAGATGGACTGCTAAAAGCACAAGAGCTTTTTGAAGTAGAGAACCTCTATAACCTTGAAAATGCGGCTCTTTCTCATCACTTGGATCAAGCACTTAAAGCACACTATATCTTCGAAAAAGATGTTGATTATGTCGTACAGAACAATGAGATCATCATCGTCGATGAATTTACGGGAAGACTCTCTGAGGGTCGTAGATACTCTGAAGGATTACACCAGGCACTTGAAGCCAAAGAAGGTGTAGAGATACAAGAAGAGTCTCAAACACTTGCTGAGATTACATACCAAAACTACTTTAGACTCTATAAAAAGCTTGCAGGTATGACAGGTACCGCACAAACTGAAGCAACTGAATTTGCACAGATCTATAATTTGGATGTTATCTCCATTCCTACCAATGTACCTATCGCAAGAGATGATAAAAATGACCTTATTTATAACACTGAGCGTGAAAAACTGGATGCAGTTGTGAGAAGAGTAAAAGAACTTAATGCCAAAGGGCAGCCTGTTCTCATAGGTACAGCTTCCATAGAAAAATCAGAAATGATCGATGCCCGTCTTAAAAAAGAGAAGATCCCTCACAATATGCTGAATGCGAAGAACCATACACAAGAGGCAGAGATCATCAAAAATGCAGGACAGAAAGGTGCAGTAACTGTTGCTACAAACATGGCTGGTCGTGGAGTTGACATTAAGATCGACGATGAAGTAAGAAGCCTTGGCGGACTTATGATACTTGGTACAGAACGTCACGAAAGTCGTCGTATTGATAACCAACTGAGAGGTCGTTCAGGTCGTCAGGGTGATCCGGGTGAAAGTCAATTCTTCCTTAGCCTTGATGACAACCTTTTACGTATTTTTGGTGGGGAGAAGATCAGAAATATTATGAATAAACTAGGCGTTGAAGAGGGTGAATACATTGATTCCAAGATCGTAACAAGATCTGTTGAAAAAGCACAGAAAAAAGTGGAAAACCAACATTATGAGTCAAGAAAACATATCTTAGAATATGATGATGTTGCCAACCACCAAAGAAAAGCTATCTATAGCTTTAGAAATCAACTTTTAGACTCAGAGTTTGATATTGGGGCGAAGATCAAAGAGAACCGTGCAGAATACATCCAACATCTTTTAACAGAGTGTGAGATCTATGATGGAATGCCTAAAGAGGATTTCAATGTTGAAAAACTTGCACTACTCATCAAAGAAGAACTTAATGTAGAAGTAGATCATCAACACTTTGTAGATAAAGAGGTAGAAGAACTCACCTCCATGATCACTGAGATGATGGAAAACATCTATGAAGAAAAAATGTCTCAGATAGATCCGGAGCAGAGAACCGAAATAGAACGTATCTTATACCTTCAAGTACTTGACCCACAGTGGAGAGACCACCTCTATGAGATGGATGTACTCAAAACAGGTATCGGGCTTAGAGGGTACAACCAGAAAGATCCGCTTACTGAGTACAAGCAAGACAGTTTTAAACTTTTTACAGACCTTGTACAGCGCATCAAGTATGAAGCGGTTAAAGTCCTTCAACTCGTACAGTTTGACTTTACTTCTCCTGAAGAAGAAGAGGCAGCAGTTGAACAGATCAGAGAAGAGTTGGAGAGAAAAAGGTTTATTGGCATAATGTCCATTCCTGCTAAACTTCCCTCGCCTAATAAGAAGTTTGTTAGGCACATCATTAAACATTATCTCAAATACGACAGAGAGAATCCTTTTATCTTCATCTCCGCGCTGCTAGCCTTTTTAGGTATAGCCGCAGGGGTAATGGTGCTGATGATAGCTATGGGAATTATGAACGGTACTCAAAAAGAGTTTACCAAAAAACTTTTTGTTATGAACTACCCTCTTACTATACTTCCTCTTGAAGAAAACTCTGTAAATGATAAACTCGTTCAAACACTCTCTCAAAAGTTCCCCAATTTAAAATTCAGTCCTTACTACACCACTCAAGTCATCACTAAAAATGAGGGTGCAGTGCAGGGTTCATTGCTCTATGGTGTGGATTATAACAAAGAAAGCAAGATTAATCCTATCTTTGAAAAAGCCAAAGGTGATACAGAGAGTAAATTCAGAGTTGTCGTAGGTGATGCTCTCTCTTATGAGATGAATGCACCTAAAGGCGAAAAAGTAACCCTTTATTTTTCAGAGCAGCAAGCCATAGGGTTTGGAACCATGCCTCTTCAAAAACGTTTCATCATTGATGGTGTATTTGATTCCGGTCTGAAAGCCTATGATAAAGCCATTATGTACACTTCGCTTGAAGCCTTTGAGAAACTACTCAAACGTCAGCATGGTACCTATGATGGCCTTCATATTTATACTGAAAATCCACTCAAAGAAATAGACAGCATTAAGAGTGCTTTACCTGAAATGGTGGTCATTGAGGGATGGTGGCAGCAAAATGGTAACTTCTTTGCCGCTATGGAGATGGAGAAAAAAGCCCTCTTCTTGGTGTTACTGCTTATTATACTTGTAGCATCATTGAACATCATCTCATCTCTTTTGATGACCGTCATGAGCAGACGAAGCGAGATCGCTCTTATGCGTACACTGGGAGCCACTCAGGCAGAGATAAGGTCTATCTTCTTCAGGCTGGGACTCATCATAGGGTCAGCAGGTATCATTGCAGGTACACTGCTTGGTAGTTTCGGTATATGGATACTTAAGACCTTTGACATTATCTCTATGCCTGAAGATGTTTATGGTACTTCTAAGCTACCTGTAGATCTAACCATGAGTGATTTTGGACTTATTATCCTTGGAACTTCTATCATCATCTTGCTCTCTGCACTCTACCCGGCAAAAAAAGCATCACAAACAGATCCATTGACTGTTTTGAGAAATGAATAATATTAGGTAGAGGCTAGCTATTTATTAATAATATGAGCCGGAGATTCAATCGTACGTTTTAAAATATGAAGTGGTAAAGTGAGTATATCTTCTGCTGTGGTTGTTTGTACTTTTGGTTTATCTAGTGTTCCCGTGATCTTCAGACCAACTGTCATACTCTTATCTTTTCCCATCAAGATATAACCTAACAGAGGAAGACTCCCCACAAATTTTCCTAGTTCTCTGGCCGTCTGTATGGCAAGATCCATTTTAATGCTTCTCTTCTTGATATCAACTTCTCCTTTACCCACGATAGTTGCAGACCCCCCTTTAATATAAACAGAGTCAAAAATGACTTTATCTCCTATCATTCTATATTCAACCACACCCTCTTTGATCTTAAATCCTTTTTTTGAAAAACCTGGATCTTGCAAAGTGGCTAACGCCGGTATGGTATTCATAAATGCCAACGTATTATTGTAGGCTTTAAAGCCACTCATTACTCCACCTTCAACAATGATCTGACCTTTTCTTACCTTAGCTGGATCACCAGACATTTTAAGTGTATAGCGTCCTTTTTTCAACCCATCAAAATCGATCAGAGGATGTAACATTTTATCTTTCACACGTAAAGCCTGCAAAGAA
>NATJ01000074.1 GCA_002085305.1 Epsilonproteobacteria bacterium 4484_65
AGTAAGTATGTGCAATTGCCGATGACAAGTCAGAGTTCTAGCGGTATCATGACAAGCATGACTCAAATACTTGATAAACTCAATAACTTGCCTTTGGAAAAACTACTTGCCTCAGTGAACAAAGTGGTTGATGATAGTGCAGCACCTATAGCTAATGCAAATGAAGTACTGATCGACCTGAAGAAAACCATAGAAAATATTAACGCATTAACAAGTAAAAAATCATTTGAAGTATTGCCTGATGAGCTAAATAAAGCAATTAAATCAATAACACGTACACTGAAAAGTACTGAAAAAGTGGTTAAAGGCTATGAGCGTGACCCTATTGAAAAACGTCAATTGATGGAAACACTTAATGTCCTTACAAAAACATCTCAAGAGATGCAAGTATTCTTAAGAATGCTTAATCGTAAACCGAATTCACTTATTTTTGGAGATAACTAATGCAAAAAACTACAAGTATAAAAATAAAAACACTTTTTACACTCATAACACTATTCATTTTTAACGGATGTGTATCATCTGGTAGTTACTACGTACTTTCTCAGGCTCCTCAACCCACTGTTACCTATACAAATAAAAGTAGGATTATCGGAGTAGAAAAAGTGACTGTTCCGGAATATCTTTACAAAAGAGAAATTGCCGTGGCAAAAACATCAAGCCAGATAAGTTTGTTAAACGGTGCAGTATGGGGAGAGGACCTGGATGCAGGATTGACACAAAGACTCATCAGCTTTTTACAAAAAAAATTCCATCAGCCAAGTGTATATGCCTACCCATGGGGTCTTGACAGAGAGGCAACTGTGAAAGTCAATGTAAATATTACACGATTCATAGCCCAAGGTGACAGAGTCTACCTTGATGCTGACTGGGAAGTGACGCATATAAGTACCAAGAGACGTAAAACAGGGCTTTTCAGTACAGCAATACCTACCAAAAGTGATGCAGCCAGTATAGTATCTGCTATGGATAAAGCTTTTGGTGTGCTTGAAGAGGAAGTGGCTCAAGGGGTGAAATCTTTTTAATTATAATCCCCCTCACAGGTATACTAATGCTATTTACAGGTTTTAGTTAGCAGATACAAGTAGTCTATAGCCACGTGCAGAAATAGTTTTTATAAACTTATGTTTTAGTTTCTGCCTCAATCTTTTCACTAATGTTCTGATAGTATTTGTATTCGTGTCTTTGTCCGGCCATATGGTATTTTCTATGGTATAAAAATCTACAACATTATTTTTGTTTTCTATAAGCAGTTCTAAAAGATCACTCTCTTTCTTTGTTAGATCAATGATCTCATAGCAACAGTAAAGCGTATGGCTTGAAGGATCATAAGAAAATTCATCATCAAGAATGATATGATGCTTATGCTCCTCACTGAGTGTAAGCTCTTTGTCTGCTCTACGGAGTGCAATTTTCAAAAATACGCGTAACTCCTCTCTGTTAAAAGGTTTTGAAAGATATGCAGTAGGGTTGATCTCTATTGCTCTATCGACATTGTAATCATCCAGGTGTGCAGTAAGAAAGATGATTTCTATATGAGGATAACTTTTTTTAATAAGTGTAGCAGTATCTACACCATCCAACTCTCCCTTGATACAAATATCCATAAGTATGATGTTAATTTTTTGTTCTGAAACTACAGTGAGGGCATCTTTTGCATTAGAACAGGTATCAGCCACGAAATAACCTAGTTTTTTAATGTAACTTTCTATTTCCATAGCAACGATACTTTCATCTTCAACGATGAGAATATTTATCTCTTTCATATACTGAACCTTATAATGTTTTTTGTGTGACTGTTTGTCTTTGTTTCCATCTCTCCTCCGAGTTGGTCATAGACCAGTGTATGGATGAGTTTTAGTCCAAGTGAATTAGTCTGTTCTTGTAAAGTATAACCTTTACCATCATCTTCAATAGTGAGTACATAATCATTTTTATTTTGCGCTAAAGAGATAGAGATGGTACCCTTATTATCATCAAAAGCATATTTGTAGGTATTGGTTATAAGCTCATTGATGATGAGACCTATATAGACAGATTCTCGTAAGGGTATAAAAGCATTTATATCGGTATGTATCTTTATGTTTTGACCTGTAGACCGTACTGTTTCTTGTATATCTACAAGAAGGGAGTCTATGTACTCTTGCATGTCTATCTCTTCGAGATTATCTTTAATAAGAAGCATATTATATGTTTTAGAGATGGCATTGATTCTGTTTTCAAGGTTAATGAATTTTTCACTTACCTTTTCATCATCCACTTTATCATTTTGTAAACGTATAATAGAAAGGATAATCTGTAGATTGTTTTTAACTCTGTGATGGACTTCTTTTAAGAGAAGCTCTTTTACTTCTAAGGCAGTGTTGAGTTCTTGGGTTTTTTTAACAACTTCACTTTTTATCATGTTGGTTCTATTGGTTGACTCTTGCAAGATACGTGCATCAACTTTCTCTTTCTCTTTTTGCAAGATGACGTACCTGTCTGCAAATGCCAAAGAGAGTATAAGTGCTTCAAGTGCAGTACTTACCATAAGAATATTTTGAAAATCTTGCATGATTGATGTAAGCCCAAGAGCATCTAAGATAATCAATATATAGGAAACAAAAACAACTCCAAACCCTACAATAAAGAGCCTGGCTTGTTTATTGCCGTGCATATACGAGATATAGCCCGCCCATAGGTTATAGACAATAAATAGTGCACCTGTAAGGATAACAATATGAAGATTGTGAAATTGTGGAATACTTAAAATAATCATTTCAATGAGTGAGATAAGTATAAATAGCTTATACCATTTATAGAGTTGAGGTATCTCTTTTGTTTTGAGGAAATGCATACTAAAAAGTGCAGCGGTGATGATAAGAAGTGTGATCTTAAAATCATGAGTGCCAGTACCATACCTATGAGTAAAGTATTGATGAATTGCTGTACTCTGTCTTGTGATGTATAATGTTTTTCATCGTATATCCAAAGTCCAAAATCAATAGGATTGATTGCAGATTTAATTTTGAGATAATATTGTTTTGAGGTTTTAGGCTTTAAATTGATATGAAAGTAGGGAAAGAGTGTGGTATGTTCATCATCAATATGTACTACACCTTTTAGAATGGGTGCATGTGAGACATCATTATAGAGTGCAACATACTCCACTAGTGTAGAGCTAAGAACAAGTATCTTATCAACATGGGACATAGAGTTATTTGTAAGTGTAATGGTAATCCAAATGGTTTCTGAAGATACCCCTCTATTGATATAGGGATGATGGTAGGCAGTAAACAGTTTTTGATCTATAATCTCTTGAAGGGTGAGATTGTCTTTGTCAAAATAGACAGAACTATGGTCTAAAATTAACTGTTCTGTGGTTTTTGAGATATCGAAAGGTGTAGCTTTGCTAAAAGCTCCTAGCAACACAAATAGAAAAACAATTATTTTAAAACTTTTAATATAAGAATTAAACATAAAAAATTTTATCTAAAATTATATATAAAACGCATTTTGACATATTTTTAGCACATAATTTTGTTAAAATTAACTAAAATTATATGAGGAGAGTAAAATGAAAAAAATTATCTTAGGTACAGTTTTAGTATTTTCTATAGTTGCATCAGCAGGAGAGTGGATCAGTCCATCTAGTGAAGTGTGTAGCAAAAATGGAGGTGAGCTATCTAGGAGTGGCGTTTGTTATGCAAATTTTAATGATGCTAAACGTATTTGTAGTAATACTGATGCCACTTTACCGACATTAGATGATCTAAGAGGTCTTTTAGCTAGTTGTGGTGGAAAATTTGATGATTATAATATGCATAAAGATGACCCTGCTTTTCAGTCATGTTCTAAAAAGAATGGATTTGATATTTCTCGCCATTATTGGTCTTCTACCAATAGTAAAATTGATGGTTATGCCATGGGTGTTCGATTTGTAAATGGCTATGAATATGATAAAAAGAAGGATGGGACACTTTCTGTTCAGTGTGTGAAGATAGGTCAGTAATTTAATCTCCAGTCACATCTAACCCATAAACTAAATCTGATAGAAGTGGACGATATACACTATTGATTATAATAAATAGAAAAAATACCTTTAGTTGGAGAATATAATTTTTTAATTTTTGATGCCATTGAAGATACGTGTTATAAATTTTAACATTGTAAATAACAGGAGAAATAGTATACAAATATTTAAAATAGTGTTACTGATATTACTAATTACAGGACTTTATGGCAAAGATACCAAATGGAAAAGTTTAAAAAGAATCTATCAATATCCTACAAATGCTTTTCATCTTAAAGATGATATTGCAGTGATGGAGATCAGACGTTATAGTACTTACGATAACTATAAAAAATACAATAAACCAACCATTGAGATGAAGTTCTATAAAACACCGTTTAAGCTCTTGGACTCCAAGCTGGTTAAAAGATTTCAAAACAGTGTACCTAATTTATCAAAAAGTGGAAATATTCACAGAACTTCAAAAAGTTCAGCGGAGATTTCCAATGCTTTTATTATTCATAATAGTGGGAACATACTAGGAATGAATGAGATCGTAGATGTCATTGACTTCATGGGAGAGATCGATACTCCTGCAGAAGCCCAGTTGATTTTGTGGCTTTACAGTAAGCGTGAGGGAGCAAAGTATCGTAAAACATCCAAGGGGTATGAGATCATCATCAAGTATTATAAATCGTATCCTTCTGGTGCTAAAAGTACATATGTGGTTACACCACATGGAAGAATCGAAGAGAAATAGGGGAAATGATGAAAATATTTAAAATAGTATTACTGGTGTTATTGATAATAAGCGTAAGTACCAAAGTTACTTTTGCCAAGTCAAATACGCTGACACAGAAACAGCTTAAACGGTATAAACCTTTGAAGGTAAACGAAGGTAAAGCCCTGAAATCATTGAAAACAGCAAAGCTTAGTGATGTACATTTGGCAAAGTCTGTAAAGTACTTCGATATTAAACGGTATGATTCTTATAACAAGTATGAAGGAGGGTGGTCATTTGATATGGCAGCATATAAAAAGCTCTCAGACAGAGAGAAAAAGAAAATACGATCAGCCAGACGAATAAAACCCCATAAGACATTTTGGAAGATATATACGCCAGATATCGTAGAAGCAGGCTACTACAACCTGCATTATTTAGACAGTGACTTGGGAGTTCATACGATAGCTTCACGCAAAAAGCTGTTGGATTTTTTAGGGACTATAGATACATCTACTGAGTTAAGTATGGTACTTTTTAATATGGTAAGAGGAAAAATACGATATAAAAAAGTAGGAAATCTTTATATTATTCGTGGACATGACGTTAGTTACACAGATTGTGATGGATGCGGGGAGCCTGCCTGTACGCTCTTTGTACGGCATATGATAATAGACAGTAGAGGCAATGTGCTTATAGACAAGACTGTTTCTGAAAAGGATTTCAAAAGCGAAAAAGCGTGTAGTAAATTATAGGAAAAGAAAAAAATAGGACAAAAGATGATTAAAAAGTATATTTATGTATCGTTATCTATCGGTTTAATTCTGCTTCTTCAAGCTTGCACACCCCAGCCAAAGCTTCAATTTCAAGCCAGTAAAATTGAACTAAATACTCCCCCGCTCACCGAACAATGGAAAGACGGTATAACAGAAATGAAGGATGGGCATACGGTCAAACGCTCTAAAGATGAGTATACCTATCGCATTGTTTCTGAAAAAAATGGTCTGAAAGACGGATTTGAACGAAGCTATGACAAAGAGACAAAAAAAATACGGTATGAGGCATTTTATAAAAATGGTGTCCATGACGGCTTGTTCAAGAGATACAATAAGGAAGGTCAGTTGTATAAGGCTGTTCTTTATGAAAATGGAGAAAAAAAAGAGGTCAGAGAATATAATGATAAAAAGATGATGGTACATTCTACACCTTATGAGAATGGTGAAAAACATGGTGTAGAACAGGTCTTTTCCTATACGACAGGTGCTTTGGAAAAACGTATCACTTATAACAAGGGAACAAAAAAGAAGATAGAGCATTATTGCAAGAATAAGATAAGTCTTCGTACAAAAATGGATGGTTGTCGGCATGGAATGGAGAAAGCGTGGTATTGTGGTACGGGTATTTTGGAAAGGGAGACTCCCTATAATACCTGTAAGCGTCATGGTGTAGAGAAAGTGTATGACAAACAAGGTAATCTTATTTATACAATTCCTTATCGAAATGGGATCAAAGAGGGAGAAGTAAAGGGGTATTACCCAAATGGAAAGATCAAATATAAAGTGACTTATCATGCAGGAAAAGTAGATGAGGTAGGATATGTGTATGATGTTAAGGGGAAAAAAGAACGCATAGATTATGACACAATAATGAAATTTGCAGATAGATTGCCTATGTCTGTAGAGTCTTGGAGGTTATGATGAAAAGAAGGTATCTATTGGGTGTTGCCTTGTGGATAACCGTACAAATACTCTACGCACAAGGCACTGTCACCATCGGCAAAACAATGTATCAAAACCAAGCCTTCACTGCCAAAGATAAACATATCTTTGATACTGACTGGGAAGGTTTGCGTGTATGGCGATGGAGCAAGGCGCAGAACTATTGTGAAAAGCTCAAGCTTGATGGTTATGATGGTTGGAGGGTTGCGAGTAAAAAAGAACTGGAGAAGATCATGACTTCTACACCATCCGAAAGCGGACTCTATGTCAAGCTGGAGTTTAGTAAGAAGATGCCACCTCTTGGTGGCAAGTATGATGATGTCTGGTTCTGGACTCGTGACAGTAAATCATCCAATGTTGCTGCTTTTGTCAATTTTAAGAAGCATAAAGTTGGCTGGGCGGAAAAAAGCTACAAAGGATATGTACTATGCAGTAGAAATGTTGGCAAAACAGTGAAGCAGCAAGGTGGAATTGTCAAACTTAAAAGGTCTATTCTTTTTGAATATCAAAAAAAGGTCTGGAGGAGTGATATGACGCAAAAAGGTACGATGCGTTTAGGTAACTACTCGCTACTTTATTTTTATTGCCAAAATTTTCCAAATGCTTCTATCCCGACTGCAAGCAAATTGATCAAACATAAAAAAACCACTTACTTTTTTGCCTATAAAGGTAAAAATAAAAAGAGTCTGAACCTATACAGAACCAACGGTACGACTAAAGGTGCAAAAAAAGTAGGCAGCATAGGCAATTATGTTGCTTACTCTCCTATTTGGGTTGGTGATAAGCTTTATTTTTTCAGCAGTGAATCTCTTCCACAGCAAGACTATCCTGCCGAAGAGAAATTATGGATGTTTGATACAAAAACAAATAGATTAAGATATATGGGAGAAACTGTTACAAACAACTCGTATGATATTTTATTTCCTTTTGCACAGAGTAAGACAAAATTATTTTTTAAACGTTGGTCTTATGGAAAAGGAACTATTGCAGGAGTATGGGTAGTCGATCAACAAAAAGGGTTTAAAAAAGTAAAAAGCTTCAAAAAAATGCCAGATCATTTAAAAAGTATAAAAGTGGCAGGAAAGAATTACAAGTTAAACCCGTTAAAAACCCTGCCATGGGGTTGTGGTGCTGATAGTATCCAAGGAAGTTTTAAAATAGAGAAGAAGTCTATTTTGTATAAAAATAAACAAATAATAAACCTTTCAAATGTAAAAGATTTGAAAGTCTATGATGTGAAGCTTGTGTTTAATGGTGAAAAATATGCTGTAATTGTTTCTAATGGGAATTTATGGGGTATAGACAATAGAGGGAACATAAAGAAACTAAAAAATGAAAAGAAGTAATACCGTACAGGGAGGTACTAAATGATTAATTTTAACAAAATAGCACTATGCACAGGATGTCTTGTAACACTATTTACTTTGAGTGGATGTTCAGCAGAAGCAGTGCAGCAAGAGAGTATAAAGGAGATGCCCACATCATCAGGGAGTGATATGCACAACATAGCAAGAGCTAACAATGGTTTTGCTTTTGATATGTATCATCAGTTAAATAAAAACAATCAAAATCTTTTTTTCTCTCCACTGAGTATCTCGGAAGCCTTGGCTATGACCTATGTAGGTGCAGGCGGAAAAACAAAGTCTGAGATGGCAGCAGTATTGCATTTCAAAATGTCAGATTATCATTTGAAATATGCATTTAAAGGATTAGACAGCCAACTTAAAAGTTTTAATAGAGCAGAAGATTATACACTTAGAACAGCCAATGCTATTTGGCCGGAGAAAAGTTTTAGTATTAAAAAAAGTTTTGCTGACGATGTGAAAATGTATTTTTCTTCTAAAAGTTCTGCTATGGATTATAAAAACAATGCAGGGGGAGCAAAAAACAGTATCAATAATTGGATCGCAAAACAGACGAATAATCGTATCTTGAATATTATCCCTTCTATAGATCCAAGCACTAAACTCATTTTGACCAATGCCGTCTATTTTAAAGCCAAATGGTTACATGAATTTCCTCAAAAAGAAACCGATAAAAAGACATTTTATCTTCAAAATGCTACTGAGACCCAAGTAGATATGATGCATCAAAGCATGTATTTTAAATATGCAGAGGGGTCTGACTA
>NATJ01000075.1 GCA_002085305.1 Epsilonproteobacteria bacterium 4484_65
ACTTTAAACACTCTTTAGCCATAGGCATAGGTGGAACAGCGAGAACACTTAGTAAGGCTATCATGAAGCAATGTAATCACCCTCTGGATAAACTACATGCTTTTACCTATAATGTAAACAGACATAAAGTCTACCTTGGGAATATACCTCTCTCCTCGGCAAAAAATTTAAAAAAATTCGGACTTAAAAAGAACCGTTATGATACTATCACTCGCTTTCATTGGTACAGAATCTGTAATCACCAGTTCTGTGGGAGTGAGAGAAGGGGTTTTTCTTGAACAGTTACTGAGAGAGGACAATCTCAAATTTCCATATACTATCAATCCAAGTATCACCTCTATTTTAGACCGGTTCATTCCTTTAGACAATATAGAGAAAAAGCAAAAAAGCAAACTCAAAATTGCTTCTAAGCTTTATGCCAAACTCCAGATAGATATCAAAGATGAACAACGGTATGAGTCTGAACTGCTTTGGGCAGTTAAACTGTCAAGTATTGGGAAAACACTCACTATATACAAATCACATCAACATGCATTTTATATTGCAATGCAGGAGTTGAATTATAGTTTTACGCATGAACAGATGCTTCTCATTTCACTGCTTTTACGTATGCATGGCAAAGAATTACTCAATAAACCTCTCTTTCAAAGTTTTGAACCTCTGCTACCCCAAAAGAAAACACTCCTTTGGTTAAGTTTTATCTATACCCTTACAGTATTTCTGCATGAGGCCTCTAACTCTGCCAATATTGAATTCACCTACCATAATAAAACACTGCTTATTACTTCCGATAGACCTCTTTATCTTGCTAAAGAGAAAATAAAAGCTTTAGAAAAGCCTGTACCGTTTGCAATTATTATAGAAGATGAGAGTAAGGTTCCGAAAAATAAAGAGTTAGGGATATAACAATAAGTAGCGTGGGCAGTGCCAAAGGCATACATTTCAATAAATGCCCACAATATGAAAATACTAGAATTTAGTTCCCATAGAGAATTCAAAGGTAGCTGTATTATCATATGGCTCATCATCAATCGGATAAGCAAATACAAGGTTGATCGCTCCAAAAGGAGACTGCCACTCTAGTACTACACCTGTTGAAGATCTTGCAATATCATCACCTGCTATAGATTGCGTACTAAAATCTACATATCCTGTTTGAGTACGAACAGGATCAGTACGAATGACACCATAATCATAGAAGGCTGCCAGTCTCATCTTTGCTGCTGCTGAGAGAGGGATACTCGCTTCAATAGTACCGGAAGCACGTTCCGTACCACCAATTCTATCACCTAAAACATCTGGAGAAAGTGAGTATGGATCATATCCTCTTACGCTTCCTATACCACCCATAAAGAGTCTCTCCGCAATAGGAATATACTGATCATCACCGGATATGATCTTCGTATACCTTGCCTTAAATCGTAAAATAAGGTCATAATCTATAATATCTTCCATCCCGTAATAGGCACCAAAACGTGCTGACACTTTAGTAAAGTCATCAAACTCTGTATATCCTCTATCAAGATTCTCTTGCTTCATTGTACCATCCATTTGTGCAAGCTCAGCGTTTAATGATGCGATGAAACCTTCTCTTGGCATATAGAAATCATCTGTGTTGTCAAATCTTATACTTGCAAAACCTGAGATTTTTTCATACTGGTCAGCATAAAAAGTAGGGTCAATACCTCCAATTGGATTATAGTTCTCATTATATGTAGATTGGTTATCAACGTAACCTAACCCTACTGAACCATAAAAATGTCTAAAAAACTGTCTACCTACATTCAATGAACCACCAAGCTGATCTTGCGTATAGTCGATATACTCATAATCTCTCTTATAGAAACTCAGTCCCAAACTATACATACTGTCCCATACTTTCGGGTTTACAAAAGAGAGATTATAGTTCTTTGAAATTTTTGAAATTTCGAAACCTAAAGTGGTATTGATCCCTGAACCAAATATGTTTTTATCTGATACAGAAGCATTGACCATCAAACCTTCATAACTTCCATACCCACCACCTGCAGAGATAGTCCCTGTTGATGTTTCTTTTACTTTGACAAGCAGGTCGATCTTATCTTCTGAGACTCTCTGACTTTGAATATCTACGCCCTCAAAGAATCCTGTTCTTCCCAGTGCACCTTTACTGTCTTTAAGATCTGTAGCATTGAAAAGGTCACCGGGAGCAAGATAAACATATCTACGGATAACTCTGTCTTTTGTTGTGTCGTTACCTGAGATCAGTACATCATTGATCGTTACTTTTTGTCCCGGTTGAATCACATACTGAAGATTGACAATCCCCTGTTCTGTATTTTTACGCATGTTTGGAGAGACTTTTGCATATGCATATCCAAGATCTCCTGCTGCATCCTGGATCATTTTCATATCTTTACGCATACGTGTAATATCAAAAACACGGCCTTTTTTAAGCAAAAGGTCACTGAGCAGTTCTTCACTGTTAAGCCCCTCAACATCTTGTGCAATACTCACATCACCTACACGATACTGAACACCCTCTTTGATCTGATAATCTACTTCTGCAGTGTATGAACTGTAATCCACACGCATAAGTGGTTTACTTACATAGGCATCCAGGTATCCGTTTTTCATATACGTTTCTTTTACTCTATATGCATCATACTCAAGCTGATCTACTTTTACTTCACCATTGTTAAAGATCGGTATCCAGCCCAGAAAATCTTCTTCCTGGTTGGCAAGGTCTGTCTCAAGATCACTTTGACTCAACTCTGATGCACCGATAAAATTAAGCTTTTTGATCTTGATCTTTTCACCCTTGTTTACATCAAAAACAACAGAGACTGCTCCTTTTCCTACAGGTGTAGTGGTTACTTCAACAACAGAATCATAATTACCTTTACTCTCAAGTTTGGACATAAGTGTCTTCTTTGCATGTTGAATACGTGCATCATCATAAAGGTCACCTTTTTTGATCCCAATACCCTTTAAAAGCTCTTCTCCCTCATCACCGGAACCAAAACCTTTAACCTGAAGATTGGCAATAGCCACTTTTTCTTCAAAATGATAAATAAGAACACCACCTTGTCTATCCACCCATATATCTTTAAAATACCCTTGTTCAAAGAAGTTAAGGATCGATTGATTAATCTTATCATTGTCCATCTGGTCACCCACACGGATATCTGCAATCTCCAATGCAACACTGGGAGAGAGGTGTGCAAGTCCTTCAAATTTGATCTGTGTCACTTTTTGTGCCAAAAGTAGTGATCCTATCAACATCCAAGCAAGAAGTATCTTGAAGGGAGCAATTTTCTTTATCATAGTCAAGCCTTAGTATAATTTGCTAATATTTTATCTTTTTTTCAATAAGAGGCTCATAATAAACAAAAAAATCATGCTATAATCCTTCAAACATTTGGATTATACAAGGGTACTCTATGGCGATACAAAAAATTGGTATTATTGGTCTTGGACTTATGGGAGGTTCTCTTAGTTTAGCCCTTCAAAAAACCTCAAAAAACTTTCATTTTAGATGACAGATGTACTATTATTGATCTGGGGAGTACCAAAGAAAAGATCTCACAAAGTATTCCAAAAGAGATAAGAGCCAATTTTATTACCGCACACCCTATGACAGGAACAGAAAAGTTTGGTCCTTTGGCTGCTGTTTCTAATCTTTATCAAGATAAAGTTGTTGTACTTTGTGATATGGAAAAAAGTGGGACATATCAACAAGAAGTGGCTAAAAATCTCTTCTCGAGCATTGGAATGACTCTGGTCTTTATGGATGCAAAAGAGCATGACAGACATGCAGCATTCATCTCACATATGCCCCATGCACTCAGTTATTCACTTGCCAACTCTGTAATGAAACAGGAAGCTGCTGAAAGCATTATTGCCCTTGCCGGTGGTGGTTTTAAGGACATGAGCCGTATCGCTAAATCTTCTCCGAATATGTGGGAAGATATCTTTAGACAGAACAAAAGCAATCTGCTTGAAGCCATCTCTGTCTTTCAGGCTGAACTAAAAGAATGTCAAAAAATGGTTGAAAATGAAGAGTGGGATACCCTGAATGACTGGATGGAAGAGGCAAACAAATTACATGATATTTTAGACTAGAAATTTACAATCTATACCTAAATGTAGCGATCACTTCAACTTCCTTGCCAATAGTTTTCTCTACCACCTCTTTTAAAAGTACTTTTTCATCTTTATTCAAAAATCCACTTGCTATCACTTCACAACGTACTTCCAGTTTATCTGCATGCTTAACCAGTACAATATGTGTCAATGTTACTTCATTTTGACCTAAATTCAGATGTAAATTAGCAAGCATTTTTTGAATATGAATATCCTCTTTCATTTTTTCAAATGAACTGTAAAGAGGTATGGCTACAAATGCCACGATCAACATCCAGGTGATAATACCTTTCTTGGCAATATTAATCGGCGAGAAGCCCAAAACGACAAAGGTAAAAGCTGCTGCGAAGACAATCCCTACAAGGTTCGTCATAAAAAGTAAAAAAGCAGAACTGAACATATGCCAGTCAGCCCAACCAAGTCCTATACCTGCTACTGCTATAGGTGGAACCAATGCCACCGCTATAGCCACACCTGCAAGCGAGCCCAATATCTTTTCATTACTCTTTGCATAGGCTGCAGCTGCACCAGAAACAATGGCAACAAAAAGATCCAAGATCGTAGGAGAAAGCCGCCCTGCCATTTCAGAGGTCAGCTTCTCTATGGGTATAAACCATGCAATCAGTGCCGAAGTCAGTAAAACTATAGTAACACCTACGGCTATGGTCTTTGCACCTGCCAATTCCAGTGCACTATCTTGTCGCAGTACACCCATACTCAAACTAACTATAGGCTGCATCAACGGTGCCAAAAGCATTGCCCCAATGATGACTGAAGTAGAGTTGATAAAGAGTCCAAAAGTAGCAAGCATCGTTGATAAAACAAGTAATATCATAAAAGTATTACTCGTCCTGCTCTCTTCTCTCAGGTTTGCAAACAATGTTGTATACTGCTCTTGACTTGCATGTGAAAAAAATGGAATAGCCTTACTCAAGTACCCTGCACTCTCTTCATCGCTGGGGAGATGGTCTATTTTGATACTGTCTTTTCCATTTGTCTCTTGACTCTGTTTCTCCCAAAACTTCTCTCCGACACTCAAAGCCAATGCTTTCTCTTGGGTTGTAAGTTGTACCGGTGTTTCTTGTTTCACATCAGAGTCTATCAGTACAGTTAGAGGTCTGCCTGATTCTATTTTTAAAGCACTTGTGCGTATATAGCCTACAGATTCAGGTAATCGTTCCGGTGTCCACCTTGAAACCAATGACTTGAAAAGGTAGGCCATATACTGTACCATAGAGATAGGTGCCAATATTACCAGTGAAAGTTTCCCATCACTGGAATTTATCTGTTTTGAGATGAGTTTGGAAGCAAAGGTCGCATTGTTATATTCTATACCTACTAAACCTACTGCAGAGAATTTGATCTCATTGCTTTTTGCATCGGTAAGCTTCATCTTTGTATGATGAAGGTCTCTTACCTTTCCCATCGTATGAAAAAAGAGTTTAATTCGTCCAAAGAGTGATTTTTCTTTGAGGGTGCTGTCAAACTGATCCAGTGGAGGCGCATCCCCTATAACCACTTCTTGCAATACTATTTCATCATTGGAAAAAAGTATATCTATCTTCTCTTCAGATCTTAACAGTGCCTGAGTAATGCCCTCATCAAGTTTTGAAGAGAGTTCAAATGTTTTCATCAACTCTTTTTGTTTTGGCAGTGGTACAATACCTACACTTTTATCATACCTCAATGCAAGTTCCAAAACCTCTTTGATCTCTTTAAGTGTTCCTGAAACGATCATGTGAGCAAAATTATCCAACTCTATACTGCACATCTGAGAAAGCGGAAAATACGCTACTTTTTCCTCTTCCAATTGTGTTTTAATTTTGTCTAAATATGCTTCTTCTACGGTACCGTAAAAATATGCAACATTTGATATACTCATTAGTATTCCCTAAGTAAGCTATTGGTTTTTATACTTCTCCACCAATGCTTTTAATACTTTTTTATCAATTATAACACTTTTATCACCATTCTTCTTTGCATAAAGCTTACGTACCATCGCTTCTGCTTCCACATCTTCACTCATATGCGCATAGAGTATCTTCAGCGCCTCAGACTCTTTGAAAGGGCTTTTGTTTCTCGTCCATTTTGCTGTAGGCATATATTGCAATAGATACATAAAGACACTACCCATAACAAATGCAACTGCAAGCATCCACCAGGCTATACTTTTAATCTCCACTTCTTTTTTTGCTACACTGTCCTGAGGTGTATCTACCTGTTTTAGATCGGTTTGCACTACTCCCTTCTCCAAAGTGTTCGATACAGGTGCAGCTATTTTATTTGCCTCTACTTTTATCTTGTATGCAGGTATCTCCAGATGGTTTACTTTAGCTTTTTTTGTATCATACACAGAGATGCTTCGTGCCGGTATACTAAAGTCATGGTCTGAAATGAAAGCAAAACTTTTTGTAAGACTGCTACGTAGTTTACCGTCAACCAAGTTACTCTCTACTGTAGTATCATCGCTGTAGACAGTAACACCATCTATCTCATAATTAGGGAATTCTAGATCTTCAAGACTTCCTTCTCCTTCTATTTTCACGGTAAGGTTCACTGGTTTATTTGCTTTTATACTCTGCTTGTCTATAGTACTTTCCAGTGTAAAACTACCTACGAGATCTGTATCTTCCGGTTTCTTCTTTACTTCAATATCTACCGTGTTGGAAGCAATAGGTGTCCAGACTGTTCCAAAAAACCTGCCAAACATATCTCGCCTGCTTGTATCAGCTATACCTATTTTAGCTGTTGCCGGATCAAGTGTAAAATTTCCTTCTGATTGAGGTGTAAGAATATAGCTAAGCTCAGTAACTTGGCGGTTTCCCTCTCTATATGCTTTTTCCTGCTCAACCTCTTTTACAAAAAAACCTTTAAATTCAGGTTTATTGTATTGCGGATTTTCAGAGAGGCGTACGCCATTTTGCAAAGAGAAAAATACCGTTGCGATAAATGGTTCCCCTACCATCACGGACTTTTTGTCTGTGCGCATCAGTAATGAAAATTTATTGCTGTTTGATACCTGTGGTGCATTTGATTTGGTAACTTTTAGTTTGATCGGTTCTGTTTTATACACTGCTCCATCTATATTGACACTGTATGATGGTATGGTCATATCTTGCTGTGGTGCAAAGGTTAACGTGAGAACGGTTGTATGTTTACTCTCACTTTTCCCGTTGATGTAAGTAAAAGAGTTGCTTTGACCTTGATGTCTGCCCAATACTTTTGCACCACCAATCTCTGTTATGTTAGGGAATGCTGCTCTGTTGCCCGTAGCTACTATGCGAAGCTGTGCCATATTACCCTGTACTACTTCTGTATTGGCAAGTGTAGCTTCTACACTTGCAGCACTTAAGATAGTGAATAGCGAATAGTGAATAGTGAATAGCGTAAATAGTAATTTTTTCATTTCTTGCTCCTTAATTCTTTGTTTTCTAATAACATCTTTAATAGTGTTTTATCAATAATAATACTTTTGTCACCATGTTTCTTTGCATACAATTTACGTACCATATCTTCAATCTCTTTAGACTCATTGATATGTGCATAAAGTATTTTAAGTGCTTCATGCTCTTTGATCGTACTTCCTTTTCTCTTCCATTTCATTGAAGGAAAATACTTAAACAGATACATGACTAGAAAACCCAAAACAAAAGTCAATACTATCATCCACCATGGTGGAGAAGACTGCATTTTAGAGAAGTTATTTTCTTCTTCAGTATCCAGCATCGACTTTTGAGGAATTTTCAAATTGCTATGCATCTTGCCTGCAGCAGGTATCTTGACTTGAGGTTTTTGCGTAGCAAGTGCCTGTGAACCTTCTACATGAACATCATAAGAAGGAACTTCCAAATATTTTACCATTTTACTTTTAGTGTCATATATAGAAATACGTCGTGCAGGAATTGTAAAGTCATTGTCTGAGATAAAGGCAAAACTTTTACTATAAGTACTGTGAACAGTGTTATTGCTCAAACCCGTAGCAATCTCTGCATCATCACCATAAACTGTTACTCCATCTATCTCAAAATCGGAAAACTCAAAATCTTCAAGTGTTCCATCCCCTGTTACCTTTACGGTAAGGGTAACCGGTTTATTGGCTTTTACATTTTTCGTATCAAGACTATTCTCTATAGTAAAAGAGCCCACAAGGTCACTCTCTTGGGGTTTTTTCGTAACTTTTATCTTAACCCTGTCAGAAGCGATCGGTACCCATCTAGTGCGAATAAATCTTCCAAACATATCTCGTCTCTTTTTGTCAACCTCACCTAGTTTAGCTCTTGCCGGTCCCACAGTAAAATCACCTTCAGACTGAGGTGTTAAAAGGTATTTTAATTCTGTTATTTGGCGATTACCTTCTTGATAGACCTTCTCATCACCAAGCTCTTTTGAAAAGAATCCTTTAAATGCCGGTTTGGTATATTGAGGGTTTTCTGAAAGTTGCAGCCCAAGCTTTAAAGACAAATATACAGTTGCCACAATCGCTTCACCTACCATCACAGATTTTTTATCTACCTCAAGATGTAAAAAAAATTTATTATTATCCTCTATATTTTGTGCAGTTGCAGGCATTACTTTTATTTTTACAGGTTCGGTTTTATACATTCTACCGTCTATCTTAACATCATAAGAAGGTATGGTCACATCATGATGAGGTGCAAAAGTCAATATCAGTATGGTACGCTCTTTTTTCAGCACACCGTTTATGTAGTGGGGTCTGTTGACAATAATCTCATGCTGTTCCAACACTTTGACACCGTCTATCTCTTCAATATTTGGAAATACTACTTTATCTCCATTTGCTCTGATCTTAAGCCGTATCATATTTCCCGCGACGATCTCTGTATCTGAAACGAGTGCTTTTGCTTCAGCGACATATGAAAACTCTTCAACTTCAGCAGAATATACAAATGAGCATAATATCAAGATCAGAAACAGTAATTTCTGAATAGCCTGATTACCATGGATTTGCACCATCGCTCCTTTTTGATTTTTTATTGTCACCCATTTGATACATCATGGTAGGTGTCCCTTTTTGTCCCATTTTTTTCAGTAGTCTTTTCAACTCCTGCTGCTTGATTTTCTCCTCTTTAGACATTTTCTTCTGCTCTTTTGGTGCACCTGAAGCTTCGTTGCCCTTTTTATCTTTGGGCTTTTTCTCTTTTTGGGAACCTGACTTCTTTTTGTTACCCTCTTTTTTATCGTTTTCTTTTTTCTTCTCTTTCTCTTGACCCTCTTTATCTTTTTTT
>NATJ01000076.1 GCA_002085305.1 Epsilonproteobacteria bacterium 4484_65
ATGATGTGAATCTATCAATTTTACTTGAAGACCAGAAGGTAGATTTGACTATCTAAATATACATGATCAGTAGACTTCATCCAGATACAAGAGATTTATCATTAAATTTTTTCTTTATTTTTCTTCCACCTTATAGATCACCGAATACATCAATGGCACATAATAGAGATTAAGCACAGTTGCCCATGCGATACCGAACCCTAAAGAGATCGCCATAGGTTGAATGATAAGGGCTTGCCCGCTTGCAAAGAAGATCATGCTTGAGAGTCCTAAAACCGTAGTGACAGAGGTCAATAAAATAGGTCTGAGCCTGTGCCCTGCTTTATCCATCATTTCATTTTGATTCTTAGCATTTTTGATAAAGCTCAACATGATCAGTCCATCATTTACTACAACCCCTGCAAGTCCTATCATACCCATGACCCCAGGCATGGTTAGATTGATACCCATAATGTAAGTACCTACAAGTGCACCAACAATAGTAAGAGGGATAGTTGATATAATGATAAGAGGCAGCACTAAAGAGTTAAACATCCATACCAATGAGATAAAGATCAGAAAAATAGCAACAAGTGCAGCCTGAGACATCTCTTTTTTCATCTGATTATTCTCTTTTTCTTCTCCCTTGATAATGACTTTTATACCTTCTTTTTCAAACTTTTCCAGTAAAGGTTTGACTTTTTTCATCACTTCTGTTGCCAAAATAGTTTTACTCTCTACTCTTGCTATGACTGTACGTACTCTGTCACCATCTTCTTTAAAGATCTTGACATAACTTTTTTTATAAATGAAATCACACACCTCATCCAACCTTACTACCGACTGTCCGTCTGGAGTAGTAAGTTTGACTGATTTTATTTTAAGATCATCATCTTTACTAGGATCTTCTATGCGTACACGTATCAAACCTTCATCATCAAACATTTTCCCGTATTCACCTGTTAAAAAAGAACCTTTTAGAACAGAAGTCACATACGCTTCAGAGAAACCCAACATTTGACCATATTCATTTACACGAAGTTTTAACTCCTGTACACCCTCTTTTGCATTATCTGTCACATCAAAAACACCTTCTATGCCTGAGAGTGCTTTTTTAAGCTCTTTGATCGCAAGAAGTTGTTGTTTTTCATCCAGTACATTTAACCCTATCTCTATATCGTGACCTACTATCCCTGTTTGCGGAACAAAAATATTGATCTCTGAGAACAGATTCTCACCATTGGGCAGTTTTAACTCTTTAAATGCTTCTATGACATCTTTTTGTGTAGCTTTCGCAATTTCCTGTGCTTTTTGCTCTCTTATCATGTCTTCACCGTCATACTCTAAAGAGAATATAGGATTCAAATAGGTATCAAAAAAATTCTCCGGTGCTTTTTCATGTAAATTAATGAAAATATGAAAGAGATTGTTACCCGTTTCAAATGTCTGGTCTGAGTTGAAAAGCAGACCTATGATGGAAGTAATGGAAGAGACTTCTCCTTTACCGTCTCCCTGACTTCTATAATAATCTAAAAGTTTCTTCTCTAAGTCTGTCACATATTTTTCAGTATCTTCAAGTTTAGAATTTATATCTATCTTGCCACTCAAATATATTTGGGTAGAATCAAATTCCGGAAACAGTTTAAACTTTGTTATGCTAAGCATACCTGCAGTGGATAAGAGTATAAATATTACCAGTAAAAATAGAGAACGCTTTTTTCTTTTTAACAGTATTTGCAGCAACTTTTCATACTTTACATCAAGCCTTACCCAAAAATCACTCCTGTCATGATCTATTTTTGTGTCTTTCATAGAAAATAACTCTTTGGAATGCAGCGGTAAAAAATAGAATGCTTCAAAAAGTGAAGAGACCAGTAAAATAGAGATCATCACGGGTAAGACTTTCATGAACATACCCATTTCGCCGGAAAGTATGAGAAGCGGTAAAAAAGCAAATACTGTTGTGAGTGTTGCCGTAAGTACCGCAGGGAACATTTCGACTGAACCGTCTATCGCAGCTTCACGTGGTGTTTTACCCATCTCCATATGCCTGTAAATATTTTCTGCCACAACAATAGCTTCATCTACCAACATACCCAGTGCAATCAATGCTCCCAAAAGTGTCAACATATTCAAACTGTAACCTATCATATCCGCAGATATAAGGGTGATCATAAAACTTGCCGGTATTCCTATGCCGACAACCAGCGCTATTTTATAATTTACAGACATAAAGAGTGCCAAAAAGACCAAGATCAAACCAAAGAGAATATTTGAAGAGACAAGATTAAGTCTATTTTTGATCCAAACTGAAGTATCGGTATACACTTCAATAACAACATCTTTATACTCTTTTTGCACTTCTTTAAGTAAATTTTTGATCTCTTTACTAAGCGCGATCGCATTACCTTCTTTGGTTTTGTTTACATTGATAGAAATATTCTGTACTCCATTGAAGTGTGATATTTCATTACTTTCACTCAGTCCAAAACTCACTTCTGCAATATCGCCCAAACGTATTCGTTTACCACCAACAGTGATCAACGCTGATTCCAACGCTTTGGCACTTTTCTCTCCATTTAGCGTAGAAATGTAAAGATGGCTTCCTTGTTGTTCTATGGTACCTATGGGGAAGATGGAAGAGAGTGTGCTTATGGCTTTATATACGCTCTCTTTTGGCAAGTCGTATGCTAACAATTTTTTATTATCTATCTTAATAAGCACTTCATCATCAGCATCACCTCTGATAGTGATACCACTCAGATCTTTATAGGCACTTAATTTACTTTTGAGATCTTCAGCAATATCAAGAAGTCTTTTTTTAGGTACATCCCCTGATATGGCTATCAGCAGTAGAGGAAAATCATGTATTGTGATCTTGGCAATAGGTTCATCCATATCCGCAGGAAGATCCCGTCTTGTAGTGGCAATAACATCTTTCACATCCCCAAGCACCAAGAGGTTGTCAGATCCTGATTTAATATCTGCCTTGATGGAAAAAAATCCATTTTGAATGACAGTGTCAATATTCTCCACTTCAGAAATACTTTTAATATCATCTTCAATATTCTTTACAGCCATCTTATCGAGGACATCAGCAGACGCACCAGGATACCCACCTGTAATATTTATCTGGTCAAGTGAAGATGGCGGAAAGATCTCTTTTGGAATATCCCGGTACGCAAAAATAGAAAGAAGCAACATAAAAACCATCAAAATGTGGTTAATGATGGGTTTATCTATTGCAAACGTAATAAAATTTCGTATCATTACTCTTTACTCTTCATAAATGACAAAGATAGTATCTGTCACTCTATTTTTAAACTTCAGTGCTTCTACACTTTGTTGCAGTATTATTTTTTCTGCTTTAAGTGTTTCCACTTCCTGTTGCATTTTATTGACTTTTTTACTCTCGTAATAGATTTGATTACTCAAATAAATTTTGATCATCGCAAGTATGAGTACAATGCTTACTGACATAAAGATCACACTTATCATACCAAAAGTAATACCGTTAGGATTAGATTTTTTCTTTTTAGTTGGCATCAGTATTGAACCTGAAACTTCGTAATTTTGCAGACCTGCTTCGAGGATTTATTTTAAGTTCCTCTTTGGAGGCAGTAATAGGTTTACGAGAAAGAGCTTTCCCTAATGCATGATTTTTCCCACAGGTACAGCGCATTGCCTGAGGATCGCAGATACAGGCAGTGCTCCACTTCTTGAAACGGTTCTTTACCAAACGATCTTCCAAAGAGTGAAAGGTGATGAGTGAA
This sequence comes from Epsilonproteobacteria bacterium 4484_65, assembly GCA_002085305.1. Classification (GTDB taxonomy): domain Bacteria; phylum Campylobacterota; class Campylobacteria; order Campylobacterales; family Sulfurovaceae; genus Sulfurovum. The sequence continues at coordinate 3,753 of NATJ01000076.1, forward strand.
ACCACTTCACCTTTATAGTGCTTAGCCTCTATGGCATCAAGTAAACCTTCTATCTCTCCGAGTTCATTGTTCACTTCTATACGTATAGCTTGGAACATCAAAGTAGCAGGGTGTATCTTCCCACCTGCAGGGATGACTTCCTTGGCTATCTCACTTAATGCTTTTGCACTCTCTATCGGTGCTTTAGCCCTAGCTTCAATTACTGCTGCAGCCAACTTACGATAGGAACGTACTTCACCATAGGTATCAAAGATATATTCCAACTTCTCTTTAGGATATTCATTGACCACTTCATAGGCACTCAACGGTGCGTGAGCATCCATACGCATGTCTAAAGTCTCGGAAGTAAAAGAGAATCCACGCTCTTTTTTGTCAAGCTGTAAAGAGGAGACACCAAAGTCTGCAAGCAGTGCCGTAACAGGTGTTTCTTCCAAAGTAGGAAGTACCGTTGCAAATGTACCTTTGTAAAGTGTACTTCGTCCTTCAAAAGGCTCAAGTCGTTTTTTAGAAAATGCCAAAGCCTCATCATCTCTGTCTATACCTATGTGTTTAAAGTGTGGGAACTTAGCCAACATTTCAGAACTATGCCCTGCATACCCCAAAGTACAGTCTACAAAGTAGCCTTCTTCCACATCTTTAAAACTCTCTAACACTTCATCTAAAAGTACGGGTATATGAGGTGTTTCCACGTTTTTCCTTCATCTATAAAAGCATTGTGAAACAATACTTTTAAGCACTATTCACTATTCACTATTCACTATTCACTAATTTTATTGCTATAATACCAAAATTAGATGAAAAAGGCTCTTTTAATGGATAAACATCTCATCGATGACATCAAACATGTTTCACTCTCACTATTTAACAAAAATTTCTTTGGTGTCTACCATGGTTCTATCTCTGCTCGAGTATCTGCAAGTGGATTTATTATCAACTCCAAAGATACTATTTTAGATGAAGTCACTGAAGAGTCTCTTGTCAGACTTGATTGTCAAAAAAGAGACTACCGCTGGAGTATGGCAAATGCAGATGTACATATACATGAACATATCTATGAGACCATCCCTAATGCCAAATATGTCTGCTACACTATGCCACCCTATGCGACAGCTTACTCACTCAAGCATGGGAAAGTCTCTCCTCAAGACTATTACGGTAAACAAGTTTTAGGGGAGATCATCATCTATGACCCAAAAAACATAGAGAACTGGATGGAACGTGCCCCATACGAAATACCTCAATTTTTCCAAAAACACGACACCCATCTCCTCCTCATTAAAGGCTTCGGACTTATCTCTTACGACAGAGACATTACCGAAATGGCAAAGAAAGTTTCTATTTTGGAAAACTCTTGCAGATTGTTGGCTTTGTCTGCGAATCTTTAGTTGCTGTTGTAACAATTATTGACGTATATAACGTGTCTCTTTTAGTTTTTCATTTACAGTAGTCAAATTATTTCTATCTATACTTTTTATAATACTTATGCGTATAGGTTCATTTTTAAACCTGTTTTGAAAGTTTGATGCAAGATTTTCCAGAGATTGTTGAGAGATAAGATATACCTCTTTAGCAGCAGGAACTTCAACCTTTTTTACTACAACTACAAGCATATTATCCCTTTTCTTCCAGATACCGGAACCTTCTACATGCAGATCTTTGATAAAAGCATCACCTTTTTTTAGACTTACAAGTATGACAAGAGAAAAGGTATGGTCTGCATTTAGATACAGATACTCCTTTTCTGTAGTTGCCGTACCATTGTTTGTCGAGTGGGTTACAGCTTGCCACTTTCCTACGATCTCATTGGGACTCATAGCATTAAGCTCTAACATAAATACCAGGATAATTACAAACACTTTCATCATCTCTCCTTTTAGAATATATATTATAATAAAATATAACTGTTAATCATATGTCAACAGTGTAGTAAAGCATAGTTTTGTTATACTCTACAAATAAAACACCTCACATTGGACAAGTGTATGAATCAAACAAAAAAACGTTTAAAAATCATTAAACTCGCTATTTCAATTACAGATATAGAGACTATACAACTTCAAATATTGAAACTCAGTGCCCTTAAAACAGATACCAAGATCCAAGAGATTATCACAGGACTT
>NATJ01000077.1 GCA_002085305.1 Epsilonproteobacteria bacterium 4484_65
GACTCATCGAGCGAGTGAAGCAGTTTGACATCTTCACCTTCACCTTTATGCGAGGTAAGATTCTTCCCAAGACGTGTTGAGTTGTGTTCTATCAGTGTATTTGCTGCTTTTAAGATGGGATTTGTGGAGCGGTAGTTGGTTTCAAGCTTCACGGTTTTCGTATTTTTAAAGTTGTCTGCAAACTCTAAGATATTACGAATATTCGCACCTCTCCATCCATAAATACTCTGGTCATCATCACCGACAACACAGAGATTCCCGTGCTCAGAGCAAAGATGTTCAAGAAGGCGGAACTGCAATTCATTGGTGTCTTGGTACTCATCAACCATGATGTACTTGTATCTGTTACTGGTCTCTTTTCGTAGTTCAGGATGTTCATCGAGTATTTTATATGTCAGCATAAGAAGATCGTCAAAATCGACAAGATTATTCTCTTCGATATTTGCTTGATAAAGTGCATAAATTTTTGCTACTTTTTTATAGTCTGCAAGTTCGGCTTTCTGAATGACTACCTCCGGAGAAAGTAGTGAATTTTTGTATTTTGAGATCTCAGAAGCGATAAATGAGATGTTCAGGTCAATTTTTAACTCTTTGGCAATGGAGCGCAGGAGACGCTTTTTATCATCACTGTCGATGATAACAAAAGAGTTACTTCTTCCCAGTTTTTCAATATGAAATTTTAAGAAAAGTAAGCCAAACTTATGAAAAGTACATAAAAGTGGAGGGTAAGAGACTTTAGTTGGCATCAATTTAAGTGCACGCTCTCTCATTTGGGAGGCAGCTTTATTGGTAAAAGTAAGTGTTAACGTGTTAGCAGGGTCTATGCCAACTTCACCTACGAGGTATGCTAGTCTTGCTGTAAGGGTTTTAGTCTTTCCACTCCCCGCACCTGCAAGGATAAGCATTGCACCATCGATATGTTCAACCGCTTCACGTTGTGATGGATTGAGTTCATTTAATATATTTTCCATAAGCTTGTTACTCTCCTATATAGTATTTATTATATCGTTAAATTGTTTAAGTTTAAATTCTATTTTATTGACATATATGTATAAGAAAAATGAATTATTATATTTTAATAAGGATACCTTATGTATGATTAAGTATAATCTGATACAATAACAATAGTAAAATTTTTATATGAAATAAAATAAGGAAAAATAATGTTAAAAGATTTTGTAAAATTGGAAACTTTTTTGACCGTAGCACGTGAAAGAAGTTTTTCAAAAGCATCAGCAAAACTGGGAATATCCCAACCTGCAGTGACACAACAGATCAAGTTTATTGAAAAATATCTGGGAGTAAAGATCATTGAGCGTAAAAAAAATGGTATTAAGCTTACGGGTGAGGGAGAAGAACTCTATAAGATAGCAGCCAGACTGGAAAAAGAGATCAACTCTTCAGAGAAAGATATACTTAAGATCATTAATAAACAGATGACATTCAGATTGGGAGCATCATACACTATAGGTACGTATGTTATCCCTGGTGAGTGTCTTAATGCTATGGGTGAAGCGATCCACAATGATGTGAATTTAAGTATTGACTTAAGTGATGCTATTGTACAAAAACTTAAAGATAGAAAGTTAGATGTGGGGCTTATAGAATCACCGGTTATGGATAATGACTTGATCTATAGAGAGTGGTTGGAAGATGAGCTTGTTCTTGTAAGTAATGTGCCTATCCCTAAAATTGTTAAAACTGAAGAGCTTTATGATTATAGATGGATCTGTCGTGAAGAGGCATCTCACACAAGACGAGTTGTTTCAGAAGTATTTGAAGAGCTTGGAGTATCATGTAAAAGTTTTGATGTGATAAGTGAAGTGAGTAATACAACAACTGTATTGCAAACGATCAAAAGAGCTAAAAAAGATACAGAGAAACCAGTAGTTTCTATTATCTCAAAATATGCGATCGCAGATGAAGTAGCAAAAGGTGAACTTTTTGAAGCAAGACTTAGAGGATATACAATGACTCGTAAGTTCTATATTGTTTATTCCAAAGAGAATAAACATAATGCTTATGTAGACAATGTGGTAGATTATATCTTAGCAGGACAATGCTAAAAGACTAAAGCTTCTTTTTCTTAAGAAGCTTTTTATTCTCAGGGTTACCCAGTAGGGCTTCCATAGAACTCTTTTTGGAAACTTTCTCTTTATCCATAGGTTGCGCAAGATTCAAGACAATGGGATTATCTCCAACAAACAGTTGTTTGATAGCAAGTAGTGGGACTGTCACTGTCGAGCCGAAATTTTCAGATCCAAATCCCGCTTCAAAAGAAAAATATCCCGTATCAAGTTTTGCAGTTTCATAGGTGTACCCACTTAAAACAAATAACACAGTCTCATTAAAAGCTTCTTTAATATTAGAGGGGAGTTCAGGATTAAAATTGATATATTTTATTTCACAAGCAAGAGAAAATTCTTGATTTTTATTAAACAGATAACCAATGGTTTTTTCTATATGTTCTTCCATAAGTGTTCTGTATTCCGGAGTTTGAAAAAGGTTAATGGTCATGACTTCCCTTTTATATTTTAATTGTGAAATTATTTAGAATTTTAAATCCTATCATAGCATTCATTAAAGCAAAGTGTGTGTAGACACTTATTTCCTCTTTTTTTATCTTTCTGGTATGCAGAAATCCTTCATCCAGCAACTTTGCTCTCATCGTACCTTTTAGTAGAGGTTTTTCTGGAGTGAACCATTGTTTCCCATCATAAAAAGCAATATTTGCAATGGTAGTATCGGCTAAATATCCTTCTTTTTCTATGATTATCTCATCGGTATCATATTGCTTTTGAAGTAGAGTGTTTAGCTCTTCTCTATTTGCATATTTGTAATTGTATATGATATCAGAAGTGATAATTTTTAATTTATGTATCTCTTTGGGACTATAAGGAATGTACTCTATAGAGTGTATCTTCTCATCATAAAGAATACGACAGCGATAAAGTCCTTTGGGTGGTGCCTGGATAAGAGAAGATAGATCCAGTCTATCTGTTGAATGAAACAGAGCTTTTCTGCTTTCATTACAACGTGCTTGGTGGTAAGAAAGATTAAACACTCCCCCATCTTCTATTTTTATGGTTTCTAAAAGAAGTGTTGAAGTATCATGCATATAAGAAGCTTATGTGTCAAAAAGTTCTGTAGAGAGATAACGTTCTGCTGTATCACAAAGGATAGTGACGATCGTTTTACCTTTATTCTCAGGTCTTGAAGCAACGAGGTAGGCTGCATGAAGATTTGCCCCTGCTGAGATACCTACAAGCAAACCTTCCTCTTTTGCCACTTTTTGTGCCATAGCAAAAGCATCATCATCACTTACAGAAATCGTTTCATCATAGATGGTCGTATTGAGGATATCTGGAATAAAGCCTGCGCCGATACCTTGGATCTTGTGAGGACCTGGAGATCTGCCGGATAATACAGCAGAATTTTTTGGTTCTACGGCGATGGATAACATGGAAGGAAGTTTTTCTTTAAGTACTTCAGAAGTGCCGGTAAGTGTTCCGCCTGTTCCCACTGCTGCAACAAAAATATCTACGTTGTTATGGGTGTCTTTAAGTATTTCAAGTGCAGTGGTTTTTCTATGGATATCAGGATTGTCCGGATTTTGAAACTGTTGTAATACTATAGCATTGTCGAGTTCATGCACTAGGGCTTTTGCTTTTTCTATGGCACCATTCATCCCTTTGACTGCAGGGGTAAGTACAAGCTCTGCTCCCAAATAGGTAAGCAGTTTTTGTCTCTCTATGCTCATTGAGTCTGGCATGGTAAGGATAAGTTTAAGTCCTTTGGATGCACAGATCGCAGCAAGTCCTATGCCAGTATTACCACTGGTAGGCTCAATGATAGTGGTGTTTTTAGTTATTTTCCCCGACTTTATTGCTTCGTTGATCATATTAAACGCAATCCTGTCTTTAACCGAAGATGTAGGATTCATAAATTCACATTTACCCAAGATAGTGGTACCTGTCTCAGTTGAAAGTGAATTGATTTTCACTAAAGGGGTATTTCCTATGAGTTCTTCAATACTGTTAGCAATCATTTACTTACCTTTTCTAGATTTATGATTTATTATACTTTATTATTACTTTTGGCTAAGTGGTTTGAATTCATAGTTTTCATCATCATAATACTCTATATCGCCATGTTCCATATGATAGTGCCAACCATGGAGGAAAAGCGTTCCTTCTTCAACTCTTCTTTTAACACCGGGATAGGTCAATAGATTATCAAGTTGATAAACAACAGAAATTTTTTCCGTGTAGCGAAGCATTCTCTCTTTACTGTCATTTTTATAAGCGAGCAGGGCTACTTTTTTTGCTTCTTTACCTAACTCCAGCCATTTAATGGTATGGGTATTTTCAGGGGTCTCTTTAATATCTTTATAGAGTGCTTCTATCGCACCACAGTGTGAGTGCCCACAAACAATAATATCTGAAACTTCCAAGATACTTGTTGCATATTCTATAGCAGAAGCGGTAGCGTGAAAATCTGCATCCGGCTTGTATGGTGCTACAAAATTTCCGATGTTCCTAATAATAAAAAGGTCACCTGCCTTACTCCCTGTGATCATTGCAGGCATTACACGAGAATCACTGCAACCAATGAAAAGTGCCTTAGGACTTTGTCCTTCATCGGCAAGTTTTTTAAAACGCTCTTTACTTTTGTTAAATTGTACTTTTTGAAAGTTTTCATGCCCCTTCTCAAACGCTTCAAGACGACTATCCATTCTTTATATCCTTGATACTATATGCTATCTCTTCACCGGCATACATAGATACAACACCGTTATACTCAGCAGGTACTTTAAATTTTTTTTTCTCTAAAGTCACTTTTTTAGCTAGTGGGGTCACCCCGTAAATATTTCGTGCATTTCCTGAGATAAAGGCTTGAAGATTTTCAAGGGGAGCATTATTTGTCTCAAAAAGTTCAGTAAGCAGTTGCAGTGCTATAGGTGCAGTAAAGACACCGGCAGCACAACCACAGGCTTCTTTTGCATGCTTAGGGTGTGGTGCTGAGTCTGAACCGAACATGACTTTAGGGTGTGCTGCAAGGGCTACTTTAAGTAGTGCTTCTCTGTCTTCAGGACGTTTGGCAATAGGTTTACAAAAGAGATGTGGTTGTAGCATACCACCTGCAACATCATCAAGTGTAATGAGCAAATGATGTACAGTGATCGTTGCATAAAGATTTTCAAATTTATCAAGAGCTGCTACACTCTCTTTTGTAGTAATGTGCTCCATAATGATCTTAAGCTTAGGAAATGCGCTTGCAAGCTTTTCATAGATAGAGACAAATTCCGCTTCTCTGTCCATGACAAATCCGTTGGTCTCTCCATGCACACAAAGAGGGATGTTAAGTTCAGACATGGCTGAGAGTGCAGGGCGTAACTCCTCTACGTCAAAACCGCTTACACCGCCTTCAGAGTTTGTGGTAATGCCTGCAGGGTAAAGTTTGATCGCCATGATCTCATCACGTACAGACTCCAGAAAAGCTCTGTCATAGCTTGGCTTGAAAAAGAGTGTCATATACGGTGTAAACTTTTCATCACCAATAGCATGCATAATACGTTCTTTATAGGCAACAACCTCTTCTTTAGTGCTTACAGGAGGTACAAGGTTAGGCATGATAATTGCCCCTGAAAAAGTATGAGCAGAGCCTTTGGCGATATTTTCTAACATCTCTCCATCTCTGAGGTGTAAGTGCATGTCAAGTGGTGCGGTTAATTGCATCAAAGTCCTTTAAAATATAATATTGTGAATGGCTGGTATCTTTAGGTAC
>NATJ01000008.1 GCA_002085305.1 Epsilonproteobacteria bacterium 4484_65
TACCCCCTATAATAGCAGCTATTCCCAAAAGGGCATTAATATCCAACATAATGGCGGCATAGATAGTATCACGGGCCAAAACAGGGTTATGCTCATGCAGCATCATAATAACGATGATAACGATCTCCACAACAACGGCAGAGATCGTTAAGATAAGTGTCCCATAGGGTTCCCCAAACTTTTCTGCAAGCATCTCTGCATGGTGTGCCACAGACATGGCAGCATACATAATAACAGCAAACAAGACGGCAAAACCTATAAGGTTTCCTACTGTTGTCTGTACCAAGGTATGTTCAAAGTAGCTGATAATAAAATAGGTAATGATGGCTATAAAGAGACTGTACTCTTTTGAAAAATCTTTAAGCAATTGCATTAGACTAAGAGATCCTTATATTTTTTGTTTGCATTGAGTTTAAGTTTCCCATCCTCTTTCATCAAACGTGCATCTCCCCTTTTATAGGCTTTTTTCAAACTTTTCAGTACTTTTTCTTGCTGTTTCTCTTTCGTGACACCCAGTTGTTTGAAAAATTTTTTAATCCCTATCCAACGTTCTTCTTCTACCTCAACACTATCCTCTTCTGTGACCACTTCGATGGCCTCTTGCGGTTTTTTCTGTTCAAGTCTATGTACATACAATGTACGCATTTCATGAAACGCTTCTTTAAGCAGATCTATTTCACTTCTGAGTGTAGTTGATATCTGTTTGTTGCTCTTTTTAAGATCTTTGACCGTGCCCTTTAGTACAGCTATCGTTTCATCTTTAGCTTCAAGCAGTGCCTTGTAATCTCTTTGTGGATTTTCTGTAGAGGTAGATGTTGTTTTAGCAGTTGCAGGTTTTTGTTTTGGTTCTTGCGCAGATTTTGAAGTCTCATTTGCTGTTGTGTTGTCAACCACGATGTAAAGTTTACCTTCTACACTTTTAGCTGTAAGTATGCCTCTTTTTATCTTTGCATAGACTGCTTGCCTCGAGATACCCAGTTCTTTGGCATACTCTGCCGGCTTCATCAACTTTTCCATTCCTACCCCTGTTTACAAATTTACAGAGTGTAGCATAAGTTTAATGAAAGGTTTACAAAAAGTTTTACCTATTTAAATATCAAAAGATAAAGTAGTGACTCTGCTTACGTTTAGAAATGTTTTACAAAACTGTAGTTGAACTCCTGTTCGGTGAAAGTTTTGTAAGTTATTTATGAATGTAATGAGAGTTACTAATTTACTTTTGAGTGCCGTCGAGGACTGGGACGAACAGACACTGTTCGATGCTTTCTGAGGTAATACGTCCATTTCTTTTATAATAACGGGTAAGGAGATGATAATCTTTACTCTGTTCAACAGGAGCGATCAAGATACCCCCTTCTGCCAACTGTTCAAAAAGTACTTCAGGAACCTCTTTCGCTGTAGCTGAAAACAGGATACGTTCAAAAGGAGCATACTGTTTCCAGCCTCTCTGTCCATCATCAAAACGGGTAAAGATATTGTGCATTTCATGCTTGGAAAAACGCCCTTTAGCCTCTTTAAGAAGCTCATCGATACGCTCTATGGTAAAGACACGACGACAGACCTTACTCAAAATAGCCGCCTGATAGCCGCTTCCACACCCTACTTCAAGTACAGAATCAACACCATCAAGCTCTAAATGTTGTGTCATTTTTGCTACAGTCAAGGGTGAAGATATCCACTGGCTTGCAGCTAAAGGGAGTGCCTCAAGCTGATACGCGAGGTGCTTAAATTCATTGGGTACGAATATCTCTCTGTCTACAGCCAAAAATGCCTCTTTTACGTGAGTATCCAGTGTAAAGTGTTTCTCTATTTCTGCAACAAGATTTTGTCGCTGTCTCGCTTTTATCATACGCCCGCTTCCCCAAAAGTTCTAAATATTAGGGGATTTTATCTAAAATGTGATTAGAGGTGCCCTTAATCCATCACGATATAACGTCGCATCTTCTTGATTTCTCTAAAATCCACTACCCCCTCTACGACCTCTTCACCGTCATTCATGACAACATTACCGGTGGGGGCAATGATCGCGGATGAACTTGCCATATCTGCATCAGAACTGTTTGAGAGGAGCACATAACACTGATTCATAACCGCCAATGCACGAGAGAGTATCTCCAAGTGCCCTTTGCGAAGTAAGCCCCATCTTGCCGGTATAAGCACTACGTCTGCACCCTCTATCTGCTTCCATAAGTCTTTAAATCTTAACTCAAAACAGATAAGCAAGGCATACTTCACTCCGTCTATCATAAAAGGCTTTATCTTTTTTTCTTTCCCTGCGGTAAGGTAGATATCTTCATCACCCAGCTTAAAAAGTTTGACCTTATCTTGTCTATGCACGACTTTGTGTTTGTGTATTACTACTGCCTGATTGACAAACTCATCACCATCTTCAAGGATAAGTGTTAAGACGACTATCTGCTCATCTACTACCTGCTTAAGGGTCTTAAGTGCTTTGGCTGAAAACTTTGCAGCAGTACTTAAGTGTTCATAATCATAGGCGGTAAGATAGACTTCCGGTGCAATGATAATATCTTTATCTTGATAGGTATGAAGATAGTTAAGCAAAGTATCCAGATTTGCCTGGTAGCGTTTAGCTGAAGGAAGTTGCAGTGCGACAACTTCCATATTTTTAGGTATTTTTATCATATGTCTTCCTTTGGGGGTGCTCATTGGTAATGACTCCTAAAAGTCATCAAGGTCAAGACTTCCTTTTGAGTAGTTTGTTACATTCCCTTCAAAGAAGTTTGTCTTTTGGTCATTAAATTGAGAGAAGTTTTCTACCCATTTGATAGGATGCTCTACATTATACAGTTTTTCCAATCCTACCGCATGCAGTCTCTTGTCTGCAAGATGCTGAATATACTGCTCAATGATCTCATCTGTAAGTCCCAGTATCTGACCTTGAGTAATATATGCACCCCACTCAGACTCCAGTTTTACAGCATCTCTGAACATTTGATAGACATCATCTATGAGCTCTTTAGTGAAGAGTTCCGGTCTCTCTTTTTTTGTCGCATTGATCATGTTTTGGAAAAGTAACAGATGCGTTACCTCATCTCTTTGAATAAAACGGATCATCTGTGCTGTTCCCAACATCTTATCTGAACGTGCCAATGTATATAGATAAGTAAACCCACTATAGAAGTAGATACCTTCAAGTATCTGGTTGGCGAACATTGCTTTGACGATATTTGTATCTGTTGGATTTTCTGAAAGATCTTCATAGACTTTGGCAATAGCATCATTTTTAGTCTTAAGCTTCATATCCCTTCTCCAAAGTTCATAGATCTCTTCTGAATTTGTAGAGATACTGTCAACCATGACCGCATAACTTTGAGAATGCAAGGCCTCTTCAAATGCCTGTCTTACTAAAATAAGGTTTACCTCTGGAGCAGTGATGAATGGGTTAAGATTATCGATGATATTATTGGTCTGAAGTGAATCCATAAAAATGAGCTGTGCCAAGACTTTATCATATGCTGACTTCTCCGCATCTGTAAGATGTTTATAGTCATTGACATCTCTTGTCATATCAACTTCTTTTGGGAACCATGTGTTATTCAACATCATCTCCCAAAGGTTATACGCCCATTGGTATTTGATATCATTGAGTTCAAATATCCCTGTCGGGTCTCCCCCGAATATCCTTCGTTCGCTGGTCTTTTCCTGAGATTCAGGGTTGTATATCTTTTTACGTTTCATCTGTATACCTTGATAAATTTATTCTGATTTATTTTAAAACATTATACACATTTTGGCTTTTTTTTTAGCTAGACTTTGACTATGAAAACTTTAGAAGAAGACAAACTCGAACAACTGCTGCAAATTATTCAAGACACACCTGGGCAGCGCATTGTACATTTCTCCGATGATTCTCATATACTCACTAAACACTTAAGTGAATGTTGCAAAATACATGAGGGTGATTACTACTTAAACTGTACTAAGGATGAGTGGAGAGATATTCTTACAGAACAATACTATGTCTCAACTAATATCATAGATGATCTTTTTGAACATTATGATGTCATTGTTTCAAAACGTATGCATGGATGGGGTGATATTTAGGTAGATGATTAATGGCAGCTTTTCTGATAAATAATTACAGGAGTTTGTGCCCAGCAAGGGAAGCAGGGCACAAAATAAAATGAAAAGCTACCTAGAAGGTCATCCCATCATAAGATGGGGGTAGAAGCACCTTAACAAGGGGAAGGGAGGAGATGCTCTACAACCTTCACAACAGAAGTATAGCTTTCCTATGTGAACTGTTTGTGTAGTGTTACAAAGATCTATAAATAAGAACACAAGGCTATCTAATAGAACGTTCCCAAGGCAAAGCCTCGTCAACTACCTCAGCGGTAAGCTCTCGCGACTAGTCACTCTGTCTTATTCTACAAATAAGAACAACAATAATCAGTGATTGTTTTTACATTCACCTGAAACTTGCTATCAGCAGGCACATCAAAAGACTCTCCACCCTTAATGCTTACCCATCTGTCACTCCCGGGAAGTTTTACATCCAACTCACCTGAAGTGATCTCCATAAGTTCAGCTGCAGCTGTCCCGAACTCATATTCACCCGGCAGCATAAATCCTAAGGTTTTTTTACTTCCATCTGCAAAATTAACCGTACGGCTTGTTACTGCACCATCAAAATAGCTGTTACCTTCTAATTCAACACTTACATTTTCAAAATTTCTCATCAATAACCTTTTTTGGAAAGATTATATCAAAACAACATTACACAGCAATTCTACAATACAAGAATATACTCAATTTATATTCTAAAGTAAGAGGGATACCCCATGGAAAAAGAAGGTTCATACTATACACAAGTAGCCATCATTGGTGGTGGTATCTCAGGTACAGCACTGCTTTTTATGCTCTCCAGATATACAAATATCGAATCTGTCACCCTTTTTGAGAAATATGACAAACCTGCAACACTGAACTCTTCTGCCAAAGCAAACTCTCAAACCCTGCATATCGGAGATATCGAGACAAATTATGACCTTGAAAAAGCAAAAAAAGTTTCTGCCTCTTCTTCTATGGTCGCAAACTTCATTAACCATTTTAACTATGAAGATACGATCGGTTCTAGAAAGACCAAAATGGTTTTGGCTGTAGGAGAAGAAGAGATCAGCCGACTTAAAGAACGTCATGAAACATTCAAAACCCTTTTCCCCTATCTGGAACTTTGGGACGAAAAAGAACTTGAAGAGATAGAACCTCTGCTGATCAAGGGTCGAAAAGAACCCATTATGGCACTGGGAGCAAAAAACAAGATCACAACGGTTGATTTTGGGAAATTAAGTCAAACATTTATAGACCTCTCCCAAGAAGAGACTTGCAGTGTTGATCTTAACTTTGGTACGGAAGTGACAGAGATCACCAGGAAGTGGGATAAATTTGTCATTCATTCCGATAGGGGTGAGTTTATGAGTGATGTGGTGGTGGTAAATGCCGGTGCACACTCTCTGCTTATCGCACATGAAATGGGCTATGGAGATAACTATGCCATGTTGCCTATAGGAGGGAGTTTCTACTTTGCCAAAAAACAGCTGCTTAATGCAAAAGTCTATACGATGCAAAATCCAAAACTGCCTTTTGCAGCAGTACATGGAGACCCGGACCTTACTGCCGACTGGAAAACACGCTTTGGTCCTACTGCTTTTGCGATGCCTAAACTTGAACGCTACCACAACATGGAGATACTCAATCTTTTTGACCTGCTTAGTCTTGATGGAAGTGTTTTAGGTGTTTACTATGACCTTATGAAAGATGAAGATATCCGTGCCTACATCATACGTAATTTTGCCCATGAACTCCCGGGTATAGGAAATGAATTCTTCATAGAAGAGGTACAAAAACTCATCCCTACATTACACAGTGATGACATAGAATATGCTGAGGGATACGGTGGTATGCGTCCACAGATCATTGATAAAAAAGCTAAAACGCTACTTTTAGGAGAAGCAAAAATAGATACCGGCAAAGGAATCATCTTCAACATGACCCCAAGTCCAGGTGCCTCCAGCTGTTTGGGAAATGCCTTTGAAGATGCAAAGATCCTTTGTGATTTTTTAGATATGGATCTACTCAAAAGAAAAATTAAAAAGGAGTTATGTGATGAAAAAGAATACTGTTACATTAATCGACAATAGTGTTGGAAAACGATACGAATACAACATTTTAGAGAGTACAAGAGGTCCTTCTGTCGTAGACATACGGAGTTTTTTTGCAGATACAGGTATGTTTACCTATGATCCTGGATTTACATCAACTGCGAGTTGTACCTCCAGTATTACTTTTATCGATGGAGCGAAAGGAGAGTTGCGATACCAAGGTATTCCCATAGAAGAGTTAGCCAATAACCATAGCTATATGGAGACATGTTACCTTCTTCTTAATGAACACCTTCCCTCAGCCCAAGAACTGAACGACTTCGATCTTGAGATACGGCACCGTGCATTTTTACATGAAGGGTTGCGTCATCTCTTTAACGCTTTTCCTGACAATGCACACCCCATGGCAACGCTTTCTGCATCCGTAACTGCGCTTGCTACTTTTTACAATGACCACTTGGATATGGAGCATGAAGAGGAGTATCTGGAGATGGCGCATCGTATCATTTCAAAGATCCCTACTATCGCAGCCTTTGCACATAGGCACTCTTTGGGCATACCTTTTATTCAACCCGATATTGATCTGGGTTTCACGAAAAATTTTCTAACCATGATGCGTGCCTACCCCGGAGGAAAGATGCATCTCTGTGCAAGCGGACATGAAGATATAAAAGATGTAGAGGTACGTGCTTTAGATACCATCTTCACCCTGCATGCCGACCATGAACAAAATGCTTCTACCACAGTAGTCAGAGGTGTAGCCTCCACAGGTGCACACCCTTATGTCGCCATTGCTTCAGGTATCTCAGCACTTTGGGGTCGAGCACATGGAGGTGCCAACGAATCTGTCATCGCTCAACTTGAACTGATAGGTTCAGTTGATAATGTAGACAAGTATATTGCAAAAGCCAAAGACCATAATGACACCTTCAAGCTCATGGGCTTTGGTCATCGGGTCTATAAAAACTTTGATCCACGTGCAAAAATACTCAAAAAACTTCAAGATGAACTCAAAGAGGAACTCCACCTTGATTCACACCTTATGGAAATAGCAGGCAAGATAGAAGAGATAGCATTGAATGATGAATATTTCATTTCAAGAAATCTCTACCCAAACATAGATTTTTACACCGGCATCATCTTAACCGCACTTAAAATACCGAAAACAATGTTCACTCCTATTTTTGTTATTGGTCGAACAGTTGGATGGATAAGCCAATGGATAGAATTTAAAAAAGATGAAACATCTAAAATTGCCAGACCGAGACAACGGTATACTGGTGCGTGATAAAAGTTATCATTTTATCGTCAAAATAGCCTCTTTTTAGGGGCTAAAATAAGCGTTTTTTTTATTTTTCTCATACTAGGAGTTGAAAAACATATAAAAATGGCTTATTTTTTGTGTTAGATATCATAAACAGTTTTTTAGGCATAAAGGGCTCAATAATTGGCTTTGCCTTTCATTTTTTTAGAAAAAACGAAACAAAAAATCGTCGTGGCTCTTGAATAGCTTCGCTTTCAAGGTCGTTCACCACGACACTGTTTTTTAATATAGCTAGGCTATCGCCAATATTAAAATACATTATCATAAAACTCTAAACAAGCTGCCAATCTTTTCTTTATAAAAACTCAAATCGCTTGTGGTTTTTTCTTTTGGGTTCGTTATCTTTTTTTCCGCATGAAAAAAAAGAAAAGGAACAAAGGAGAAAGAGATAAAAGTTTTAGATGAAAAAATATTGAAGTATACATTACCACGGAAACCGTGGTAACGAGAATTAGAGTTAAGGGTTTATTGACAACCCACACACTCTTGACTACGATCCTCAACATCGCCAGAAGCTTCAGGAGACTGACTTCTTAGGTAATAAGTAGACTTCAATCCAAACTTCCAAGCATTCATATAAATCTCATTCAAATATTTACCACTAGCTTTATCAAGCGTAATGAAGATGTTCAAACTCTGTCCTTGGTCTATCCATTTCTGACGGATAGCTCCAGCTTTAATGAGCAAGTTTTGATCTAGGTCATAACTTGGCGTATAGTACTGCCATGTCTCTGAAGAGAGGTTTGGTGCAACTACGGGGATGAGTCCGGAAAGGTTCTCTTCAAACCATTTACGTTTGTATACAGGCTCAATGGCTTGTGTCGTACCCGTTAAGATAGAAATAGAAGATGTAGGGGCGATAGCCATCAAATACCCATTTCTCATACCATCAGTTTTGACTTTCTCTTTGAGTGTCTGCCAGTCGTGACTGTATCCGAAGAGCCCACCTCTGTCAACCAGTTTACAAGCATTCTCATTGGCTTTGTCAATAGGGAAGATACCTTTCGACCAGTCAGACCCTTCATAAGTAGGGTACTGTCCTTTCTCCAACGCTAAGTCACTTGAAGAACGGATAGCATAATAAGAGAGAGACTCCATCACTTCATCTACTTTGGTAAAGTGTTCATGGCTTCCCCACTCTATCTTGTTTTCTGCAAGCATTTGTGCTTCACCCATCACTCCTAGACCGATGGATCTTGATTTTTCATTGGTCTTCTTTACTTTTGCAAGAGGGTAGAAGTTAAGGTCTATGACATTGTCAAGCATACGAACTGCAGTTGGTACAACACGTGCAAGATCTTCTTGTGTATGGATCTTTGACAAGTTGACAGAGGCAAGGTTACATACTGCTGTGTCACCATCTGTTTTCTCTTTGTCAACGATCCAGATCTGTCTACCGTTCAAGCTGTCAAGTGCTGTCACTTTCTTAGCCGGTTTGGTCATACCACTATCGACTGTTAACATCTCATGCTCATCATAAGCTTCTACAGAACCATCTTCAAATGTAAACTGTGTTCTGTATGTGTTTGGTCCTGTATTCTGAAAGATCTCTGTACAAAGATTTGAAGATCTGATGATACCTGCATGTTTATTGGGGTTTGATCTGTTTGCTGAATCTTTAAAAGTAAGGAATGGATTTCCTGTTTCAAAATAAGATCTAAGTATCTCTTTCCAAAGTCCTTTAGCAGAGATCACTTCTCTAGTAATATTATCATCAGAATGTTCAAGCTCTATGTAACGCTTCTCAAAATCTTCACCATAAAGCTCTGTCAGTTCCGTCACTTCAAAAGGGTCAAAGAGTGTCCAGGTACCATCCTCTTCTACTCTTTGCATAAAGAGATCATTCAGCCACATAGCAGGGAAAAGGTCATGTGCTCTACGACGCTCTTCGCCGGAGTTTTTCTTCAAGTCAAGGAAGTCTCTTACATCAACATGCCAAGGTTCTATATAAACTGCTATAGCCCCCTTACGTGTTCCTAGTTGATCAACAGCGATGGCAACATCATTGGCTATCTTAAGGAAAGGGACGATACCACCCGCAGCATGTTTATGTCCATCAATGTATGAACCCATACCACGAACAAGTGACCAGTCCCAACCGATACCACCACCAAACTTGGAAAGCAGTGCCATCTCTTTGTAGCCATCAAATATACCTTCAATGTTGTCTGGTGTTGAACCTATGTAACATGAACTTAGTTGGTGTCTAGGTGTTCTGGCATTAGAGAGTGTAGGTGTAGCTGCCATCACTTCAAATTTACTCAAGATATCGTAGAATTTCTTTGCCCATGTTTGGCAGTCAAACTCGTTTTGTGCCAAGAACATCGCTACACCCATAAAGAGTTGTTGTGGAAGTTCTATAGGTACACCATCACGATCTTTAAGTAGATATCTATCATAGAGTGTTCTGATACCAAGGTAAGTAAACTGCAGATCTCTCTCTGGCTTGATATAGTCATTCAGGTCATCAAGGTCATATTTGTCTTTGAGTCCAAGTACGATACGCCCCTCTTTCTCTCCACGTTCAAAATGCTCACGAAGGTGATTGTATCCTGTAAAGCCTACTGCCTTATGATAGATATCATACAAAAAGAGTCTGGAAGCTACAAAGGTCCAGTTAGGTCTGTCAATATCGATCTTGTCAACTGCTGTTTTAATAAGGGTTGTTTGTATCTCCTCGGAGCTGATCATGTCACGAAACTGGAGCTTTGCATCTACTTCTAATTCACTCTGGCTTACGTTGTCTAAACCTTCTACAGATGCTGCTGTATATTTCTGAATCTTGGATACGTCCAAGGTCTCTACTCTTCCGTTTCGTTTCACAACTCTGATCATCTTCTCTCCCAGGTTTTACTTCATTTTATAAAAAATCCCTCTGTTTCGAGGTAAAAAT
This sequence comes from Epsilonproteobacteria bacterium 4484_65, assembly GCA_002085305.1. GTDB lineage: Bacteria > Campylobacterota > Campylobacteria > Campylobacterales > Sulfurovaceae > Sulfurovum. The sequence continues at coordinate 10,343 of NATJ01000008.1, forward strand.
ATTAAATGATTCTACAGAAATTATGCTTGAAGATTTGTTAATTTCTGTATCATTTTTAGGCAATTTTTTTATAAGTAAATATGATAGTTTAGGGAGTGCCGATGGGGTGGGAAGTCTTGGACTATTTTATATCATGTAGGGTGGATTTATCCACCACCAAAATCACACAATGGTGGATAAATCCACCCTACACGTTTATCTCATTTAAATACTCTTCTGAAAATCGCATCTACATTTTTAGTGTAATAATCAAAATTAAAACACTCTCTGATCTGCTCTTCAGAAAGTGACTCTCTTAGCTCATCATCGGCAAGCAGATACTGAAGGTAAAGTGACTCACCTTCATCATTGGTAGTAGATTTACCTTGTTGGATCTCTTCCCATACTTTCATCGCGTTACGCTGTACAATTCTGTATGCATCTTCACGACTCACTCCTGCTTTAGGAAGCTCAAGAAGCACTCTTTGAGAGAATACCAACCCACCAGTAAGGTTTAGGTTTTTCATCATGTTCTCAGGCATTACAGTAAGGTTAGCAATAACGTTATTCATACGATGCATCATGAAGTCACACGTGATGAAAGAGTCTGGTAACCAGAAACGTTCTGTTGATGAGTGAGAAATATCTCTTTCATGCCATAATGCTACGTTTTCCATAGCTGGTGTGATATAGGCTCTAACCATACGTGCAAGACCTGTGATGTTCTCTGTCAATATAGGGTTTCTTTTATGTGGCATTGCAGAAGATCCTTTTTGACCTTTTGCAAAATACTCTTCACACTCATATACTTCTGTACGTTGCCAGTGTCTTACTTGAACAGCAAATTTTTCAATGCTTGATGCAAGAAGCCCCAGTGTTGTAGCCAGTCTGGCATAACGGTCTCTTTGGATCACTTGGTTTGATGCAGGTGCAGGTTTAAGTCCCAACTCTTCCATCGCATACTCTTCAAGCTCAAGAGGAGCATGAGCAAAGTTACCCATGGCTCCAGATATCTGACCTACAGATATCACATCCATTGTCTGCTCTAAATTTGTTAAGTGTCTAGCCATTTCATCATACCACACTGCAAGGACAAGACCAAAAGTGATAGGCTCGCCATGGATACCATGAGAGCGTCCCACCATCAAAGTCATCTTGTGTTCCATTGCTCTTTTTTTGATAGACTCCATTATCATCTTTGTGTCTTCAATGATGATCTTGAGTGATGCTGTCATCTGTAAAGCAACAGCAGAATCAACCGTATCTGAAGATGTCATACCATAGTGGAACCATCTACTCTCATCTCCAAGTGTTTCAGATACAGAAGTGGTGAACGCGATAAGGTCATGTCTTGTCACTGCTTCTATCTCATCGATACGCTCTACCGAGAAACCTGCATTGTCAACGATCTTTTGTGCATCATCATCAGGGATAAGTCCCAATTTATTCCATGCTTTAACAACTGCTATCTCTACATCAAGCCATGCTTGATACTTTGCCTGCATCGTCCAATTCTTTGCCATCTCTTCTCTTGAATATCTTTCGATCATTGCATACCCTTATGTGTATAAAAATTTGGTACAATTCTACCAAAATAGCAGTTACAAAAGGGTTAGTAAAAGATGCCATTCGTTAAAGAGAAGTTTATCGTACCAAAGAAAATGCCGGCATTTCTATTCATCATGCGTACTTTTAACTTTACCCAAGGACAAGCACAACGTGTATTGGCAAAAGGTAGATTACTCATTAATGGAGAATCTATATTCAATACTGGGGAGTCTATAGAAGGGAATATAGAAATTGTCTATTTTAAACCTTCATCAAAAGGCAATACCCCACTCTTTCACAACAAAGACTTCATGGTATTTGAGAAGTATTCAGGTGTTTTAGTACATCCCAATACCATGGCAACACCTTACTCTTTGCTTGATGAGATCCGTACCGTTTCAGGAGACAATGCCAATGCTGTGCATCGCATCGATATGGAAACTTCTGGTCTTTTACTTGCCAGTAAACACAAGAAAGCAGAGTCCTATCTGAAAATGTCCTTTGAAGACAGAAGCATCAAAAAATCTTACCTTGCCTGGGTAGATGGAAAACTCACAGAACCTTTTTCTTCAAGTGAGTCCATTAAGATAAACAACGACTACAGCCAAACTAAACACAAGGTATTTATCTCTGCCGAAGGTAAAGCTTCACACACAGACTTTGTTCCCCTTGAATACGATGAAAATCTTGATGCCACACTTGTAGCCTGTTACCCTCATACGGGAAGAACCCATCAAATAAGAGTCCATTTGTTTCACGTGAAACATCCTATCTTGGGTGACCCTATCTACGGTACAACCTTTAAGACAGCTAATGATTATTTGGAAGATGAACTGAGTCCTGAAGATCGCATGACAAAAATGGGAGCAAGCAGACTGATGCTTCATGCACAGAGCTTGACATTTAACTTTGGTCCTAAATTTCATATAGAGAGTAGGAGTGATTTTAAGGGGATGAAAGATTTAATTTGTCCAAAAGACAAGAGGATTTTTAATTCGTAGATCAGGTGTCTTCTCCCCGATATAAGTTTGTTTTTCTAAATTGCCTTTTTACTTAATCGTGGTGGTGTTTCTCTCGTCTACCCCAAGGGCACTTCCTCACTTTGTTCACGGCGTTTTTTTAGAAAAAATTTACGCCCAAAGGAAGTGCCCTTGGGGTACAAAAAATCGTCGTGGCTCTCGAATCGCTTTGCTTTCAAGGGCGTTCACCACGACACGGTTTTTTAATATATCGAGGCTATCACCAACTACTAAGCAACACCTATAAATAAACTGTAAACGAGCCATCAATCTTTTCTCTAATTACTTTGTGTCGCTTACTCTTTTTTCTTTTTTAGTTACTTCTTTCTTTTTTCGTCGTAGTACAAAAAAGAAAAAAGTAACAGAGAGAAACAACATCACAATCAAGATAAAGGGTAACCAAACAAAACAAAAAACCATTATTGTTTCACATGAAACAAAGACCTACTTCTCATCCTCCGAACGAGAATCATAAATAATCCACCCCACACCAATAGCAGCAACAATCACAACAAACCCCAGCATAAATAATTCCAAAGTAGGCATACTAAACTTCCCCCTCTGACTCTTGCTCCCTAAGCTGCCCACAGGCCGCAGAGATATCTAACCCTTTAGACTCACGAATCGTACAATGTAACCCTCGGGAAGTCAAGAACTCCTGAAATTCTTTCATGTCTTTCACTGAGGGACGCTTAAATTCAGTGCCCCCATACGGGTTAAAATAAATCAAATTTACTTTTGCTTTTATACCATCAAGAAGACTCAAAAGTTTCTTCGCAGCAGAGATATCATCGTTGACATCTTTGATGACAAGATACTCAAACATAACTCTTTTTCTATCGTTGATAGGAAAGTTCTTCACTGCATCTATAATGGACTGGATATTATATGCTTTGTTAATAGGCATCAACTGTTGTCTAAGCTCATCATCTACTGCATGCAGCGAGATGGCCAGATTGATCCCAAGCTCCATTTTCCCAAGCTTCTCTATCTTGGAACTGAGTCCTGAAGTGGAGATCGTTTGACGATGTGTGGCAATAGCCATCCCCTCTGGATCTGCAAATATCTCTACAGACTTAACTACTGCATCCAGGTTGTCAAGAGGCTCACCCATACCCATATAAACGATGTTGACACGACGGTTGGCATCTATCTCATTGTCTTTTTTGATCATACGCAATTGTTCCGTAATTTCACCCGCAGTCAAATTACGCATAAAACCGCCCTTTGCAGTCAAACAAAAGGCACACCCTACCTTGCACCCTACCTGAGAGGAGATACATACTGTATAGCGTTCCTGATGCTTTACAGAGCCATCTTCATGATACTCCTTCTCTTTCATCAAAAGGAGTACGGCTTCAACCGTATGCCCATCATGAAGTTCAAAGAGATATTTCCGACTTCCATCTATACTGTCTTGCACAGTAAGTGTCTTGAGTGGTGTGAGTGTATACTCAGCATCTAGCTTCTCACGCATCTCTTTTGGAAGATTTTTCATCTGCTCAAAACTATCTACATACTTATGATAGATCCAAGAGTAGATCTGCTTTGCTCTAAAAGAGGGTTTGATCAATTGACTTAACTCTTCTTTTGTAAAATCTTGTATTATTTTCTTATTCATATTTATTCTTTCCGTAGGGTCGATTTATCGACCTATTAATAATTTTGGTCGTTAACCGACCCTACTTTTTTACTCTCTTCATAACATACTCTGTAAGTTTCACCATTGCTTCTTTTTGATTTTTTAAGAAATCATCATGTGCATTTTCATCACAGTAGTTTGTTACAATAAAAATACCGCCTGCTGAAATACCAAATGCTTGAGCCACTTTCAGTACTGCATAATATTCCATATTTTCTAAATGTATATTTTGTGCCAGATAATATTTACCTAGACTTTTATCTGTAGTAATATAGTTAGAAGAATTCACAAGTGTTTCACGTGAAACATCTTTTGTTGTAGAAACAACATTATCTAT
>NATJ01000078.1 GCA_002085305.1 Epsilonproteobacteria bacterium 4484_65
GATCATTGGCATATTCCCATAAATACCATTTTCATCAGCATAGACCACTGTACCAGGGTTTGATACTTTAACATCTGCCATTTTTGTACTTGCTAGATCATATCCGACATGGTATGATTCTGAGACTACATTATCTTTTGTTTGATAGTAATAGTATCTATGGTCACCATAACTTGCCACTTTTGCACTATTTTTAAGAGGATAGAATTTTTTCATTTTCCATGAATCCAACATCTCATCCGAGACTTTTTTACTTAAGGCATGAATCAACTCTTCGTTTTTTAAACGCATTGTTTCATTGATCGCTTTAAGCTTCGTAAGCTTATCTGTGATGGTTGCATATTCTGGGTCACTTGATGCCAAATCAGTAATTTTTCCATCTATAAATTTATCACTTGCTTTAATTTGTGATATTTTATATTTTGGATTTTTGTGATAAAACGGTATCTCGGTCACGCGTCTATTTTTTGCCAGATCCGTAGCAATGATCTTTGCAGAAAAAGTATCTTGTGTAAAAGGCCAAGCGATCAATGCAGCATAATATCCCTCTTTTTTATAGGGTTGCGGCTTAAACTTATTTCCATTTGCTTCAATATAAAGTTCATCTAAATTTTCATCGTCAGCTTGAAATACAACCAATGCAGACCCACCTTGGTTGATCATACGCGAATTTGCCAATACATTTACATTTGGACGTTTATAATCAACATCGAGATTGATTATTTTTTCAACTTTATTACCTTTGAAGAAATTCCACATACTGCTATCATTCACAGATACTTTCAACGTTAAATGTTTCGCTTTTTGATCAAGTGTTTTACTTTGTGGATATTTGACCAACAGTGTTTGTTCTTTTGTACCTTTTGCAAAATTCCCTTGTCCCACAATAAGACTTTTCTGCCCATCACTTAAAATAAGTTCAAAATTTTCCAATCCTGTATTATCTGTCAATTTGATCTTGAGAGGGTCTTTACGATTCCAAAACATACTGTCACTACTATGCACTTCAGGGGTCACTCTCTCAAACTCAGGAGCAGTATAGATATACCCTGCTCCAGCAAGCAAACCTAATAATAACAGTCCGCTTACTATTTTACTTCCACTTTTTCTATTACTGCTTTTTCTTCTCATTATACTAATCCTAATTCTTTTATCTTTTCTAGAATTCTATCTATACTTTCTTGTAATCCACTTTCTTTCATGATGAAACCTGCTGCCACTTTATGTCCGCCTCCGCCAAAAGCAGAGGCAACTTGACTTAGGTCTACATTTTTACTACGTAAAGAAATGCGTATACCATCGTCTAATTCCATAGCGAAAAGTGCTATTTTAACAGTTACCAAAGACCTTGCATAGTCAACAATACCTTCCATATCCGGTACAGCAGCACCTGTAGCCTCAATATCTTCTTTTGTCACTCTCAATACTGCTACTTTTGCTTCCTCATGCAGCGTTAAGGAACTTAAAGCTTTTTCTAAAATACGCAAAGAGCTTAAAGATCGTCTTTGTGTAAAATTATACGCTATCACATCAGGTTTGGCACCCGCTTCAACCAATGCATATGCAACATCGAAGACTTCTTTATTCACAGATGTAGTTGTAAAATATCTTGTATCTGAAAGCAACGCTGTATAAAAACATGTCGCTGTATCTGCATCTACAATATACAACTTTTTTAAAAGTTCAAATGCTACCTGTGAAGAAGAAGCATAGTCTGCTATAACAACATTAATGCTCCCATACTGAGTATTACTTCGATGATGGTCTATATTAATAATATCTCTACCATCAAGATCAAACCCCAGTCTATCTATACTTCCACAGTCACAAGAGATGATCAAAGAGTTTTCATACTCTATTTGATGTTTTATTTTATCGAAACCGGGTAGAAAATCAAGATGAAGAGGCAAGGCTTTTGACCCATTCACTACTTCAACTCTTTTTATTTTATCTTTTTTTAGCAAATTATATATACCTAAAGCTGTACCTATAGCATCTGCATCAGGATTAAGATGAGAAAGTATCGTAATGCACTCTGCACTCTGTATTTTTGTTTTTACTTCCTCGTAAGGAAACAGTATTGTTGTCATCCTCAACCTTTGCTTACTCTACTATACACTAATAGTGTTAACACTCTATTACTTTTCTAGCTTCAACTTTCCACTTTCATAGAAAGGTCGATCCAGTTTGCCTGATGTATCACAGAGCCCGAAGAGATGGCATCCACTCCTGTTGCTGCGATAGACGCTATAGTGTCAAGTGTTACATTACCACTGGCTTCAAGTAAGATATGCGGGTAATTTGCATTTCTAAAAGCTACAACCTCTTTGGTTTCTTCTAAAGACATATTATCACACATCACAATATCGGCACCTGCTTTCATCGCACGTTTAACCATCTCTAAATTCTCACACTCGATTTCTACTTTTGAAGTAAACGGTATCTTTTGGCGTACCTCTTTCATAAAAGCATCCAGATCATCAATGGTTTGCAGATGCGTATCTTTCAGCATCAAACAATCATCAAGTCCCATTCGGTGGTTGATCCCCCCACCACAACGTACTGCATACTTCTCAAATTCACGGAGTAGTGGCCTCGTTTTTCTTGTATCAAGTAGTTTTACCCCTGTCCCTTTAATAGTTGCCACATATTGTGCTGTCAAAGTTGCTATGGAACTTGCATGCAGTACTATGTCGAGGATAGAACGTTCCAAAGAGAGAATTGTTTTGGAATCACCGGAGATAAAGAGCAGTTTTTTCCCTTTTGTGAAGGATTCACCATCTTTTACTTCCCAGATAAGGGAAAGTCCGTACATCTTTGCCAATGCTTCAGCATATTCCCGTCCTGCAAAGACACCATCACTTTTAGCAATAATGTAAGCACGTATCTCTTTGCTGTCACTAATGCGGGAAAAAAGATCACCTCTACCCACATCCTCAGCCACTAAAGCTTTTAAAAAAGTCTCTTTTAACATCTATTTATTCCCTTTATTTGTAGGGGTACCCCCCTGTGTTTACCCTGGGCAGACACAAAGGTCTGCCCCTACAAGCCTATTTAATCGCCAACATACGCTCTAACGCCAAATTTGCATACTTTACTGTATGCGGATCAACGACTATCTCGTTGATAGGCTTCTTATTTTCTATGGACTTAAGAGTAAGATACAAGTCTTCAAGTGTTGTCTCATTCATCGTAGGACACTCCGGTTTGGTTGAAGAGAGCACATAAGTATTACCTTGTCTCATTCTGTTTACCAGATTATACTCCGTACCGATAGCTACTTTTTCTTCCGGGTCAAGGTCATTTACATACTTGATCAACTGTGATGTTGAACCTGAGAAATCTGCTGCTGCAACGATCTTTGGGTCACACTCCGGATGCACTGCTATCTTGATACCAGGATATTTATTACGATAAAACGCTATATCATCAAGTGTAAAAAGCTGGTGCACAGAACAAAAACCGTTAAAACAGATGACATCTGCCTCTTTAGGGTCACATTCTCCCTCACCTATCACACAAGACTTCAATCCCATCTGTATGGCAAAGTTCTGACCTAAACATCTATCGGGAACAAAAAGGATCTTTTTACCACTCTCCAAGCCTTTTTCAATGATCTTAAAAGCATTGGATGATGTGCAGACCAGTCCCCCCATCTCACCTACTTTTGCCTTCACAGTCGCATCTGAATTGATATAGGTGATAGGTAAAATATTCTCTTTAGCAATACCACGTTCAATCATATAGTTCACGGAGTCATCAAAATAACTTCCATCTATCATGCGTGCCATCGCACAACAGGCGATCTTGGGCATAAGTACACGTTTCTCAGGAGCTATAACTTTGACACTCTGTCCCATAAACCCAACACCGCAAAAAACAACCCACGGGTTTTTATCTGCCTTACATTTACGTGCAAGCTCAAGACTGTCACCGGTAATATCTGCCATCTCAAAAACTTCATCACGCTGATAATAGTGTGCAACAACCGTTACATCAAGTTCTTTTTTGAGCCTGTTTATTTCTGCTTTATAATCTATACTCATTCTTATCCTTCGTATAATCTGGTTATTTTATCAAAATTCAGTTAAAATTGCATCATAAAATTAAATTGTGGATTAATTATGAATATAAATATTATACTTTACTTATCAGCCTACCTCATTGCGGGGATTCCTTTTGGATATCTTTTAGCTAAACAATTTGCAGGAGTAGACATTAAAAATGAAGGAAGCGGAAACATTGGTGCGACCAATGTACTGCGTGTTGTAAAAGAACAAGATCCTTCTCTTGCTAAAAAACTGGGTGCTGCAACACTCTTTTTAGATGCTATCAAAGGCATCGTTGTTATCTTGGTAGCTAAAATGTTAGGGGCTCCGGAAAGTGTACTTTGGACTATAGCAGTACTTGCTGTTATAGGACACTGTTTCTCGGCATTTCTGTTTTTTGAAGGCGGAAAGGGAGTTGCTACAGGCTTTGGTGTACTGCTTGTCATGATGCCTATCCCTGCACTGATTGCCATTGCAGTATGGTTAGGGGCAAGTAAAGGCTTGAAAATTTCATCACTCTCCTCACTTATCGGACTTGTTGCATTTCTCATTGCTTCCTATATACTCTATCCCGAAGTACCTGGCATTGGTTCCCATGCACCTATCTGGATCATCGCAATTATTATCTTTTATAAACATATTCCAAATATCGTACGACTCTTCAAAAAAGAAGAGGGTAAAGTATAAAAATGACTATCCATATAGAGGCACTTACCTTTGATGTCATCATTGGTTTGCTTGACTTTGAACGAGACAGGTCACAGCGTGTCATCATTGATCTGGAAGCTTCTTATGACTATAGAGATGAAAACTTTATCGACTATGCAGATATGGTATTTTTGATACAAAAAGAACTCAAAGAAAAACGCTATAAACTTCTTGAGGAAGCTCTACTTGGTATAAAAGCATTACTTTGTACAACATATCCACACATTCAGATACTTAGACTTAAGATTTCAAAACCAGATATCTTACCACAATGCTCTGTTTCATTGAGTCATTTTTGGGATTTTTCTTAACCTGTTCAAATTTTAAAAAAACTTTCAAAAACGCCATTTTTATGCTATAATATTAAATATAACTTAAAGATAAAGGTTAGCTTATGAGAGTATTAATCATAGAAGATGAAGTTGGACTAGGCAAAACACTTTCCCAGTTACTTACAGAAAACAATTATCAGTGTGATGTAGCAGAAAATCTGGGTGATGCCAAATACTATCTTGACATCAGAAACTACGATCTGGTACTGTTTGGATGGGCAGAAATGGATGGTAATAATATAAGTCTTATCTCTGATATAAAAAAGAATTCACATAAGACATCCGTCATTGTTATCTCTGAACGCAAAGACAAAGAGAGTGAGATTACAGCTTTACGTGGCGGTGCAGATGACTTCATCAGAAAGCCTCTTGATCATGATATTTTACTTGTACGTATTGAAGCAAAACTTCGTTTCGGTGCCTCCAATATCATAGAGATCGAAGATCTCATTATCAACCCGGAAGAAGAAAAGATCATCTATCAAGGAAATGAGATAGAACTTAAAGGTAAACCGTTTGAAGTCTTGACTCATCTCGCGATGCATAAAGACCAGATCGTTTCCAAGGAACAGCTTCTTGATGCTATTTGGGAAGAACCTGAGCTTGTTACACCAAATGTCATTGAAGTGGCTATTAACCAAATTCGTCAAAAAATGGATAATAAGAAGACGTGGTTATAGATTCTGTTTTCCTAAAAAAATATCTTAATTGATCTAACTCATATCTCATAAAAGGAAGCGTAAAAACGCTTCCGCTCCTGCAAATACAACCAAGAAAAAAAAATTTTATTCTATTTTAAATAAAGCATAAGCTTTGTTGAGTTATAACTCGTATAAATAACTTATATAGAGCATATCTAAAAAACTAAATATAGCTCCAGCAGAGGATAGAATGGCCCTTTTAATAACTGATGAATGTATAGCATGTGATGCTTGTAGAGAAGAGTGTCCCAATGAGGCAATTGAAGAGAATGATCCGGTTTATCTTATTGATTCAGATAGATGTACTGAGTGTGTAGGTCACTTTGATGAGCCTCAATGTATTGCAGTATGTCCTGTTGATTGCATTATCTCAGATCCGGATAATGTTGAAAATATAGAAGAGTTAAAATTTAAATTCAACAAAATTCAAGAGGAAGAGTAGAAATAAGTCATGGCTAAACGAACCGCGATCATTGATATCGGTTCAAACTCAGCCAGGCTGGTTATCTTCGAAAAAACCAGCCGTTATGGCTTCCACCTTATATGTGAACAAAAATCTAAAGTTCGCATCGGAGAAGGTGCTTATGAGAAAGCAGGTCATCTCCAATCTATCGGTATAAAAAGAGCTTTTTTAACACTCAAATCTTTTCTCCATACTATCCAAAAATATCAAGCCCATAAAACACTCTGTGTGGCTACCTCTGCACTTAGAGATGCACCCAATGGTAAACTCTTTGTAACATGGATACAACATGAACTTGGATTGGCTATCAAAATAATCGATGGAAACAAAGAAGCAAAATATGGTGCTATAGCTGCAAACAACTTACTACCTGTCCATGAAGGTATCACTATAGATATAGGTGGTGGTTCTTCAGATATGGCTCTTATCCAAAATGGCCATATTGCTGATACCTATTCTCTTAACTTAGGTACCGTCAGACTGAAAGAACTCTTCTTTGACAAAGATATGCCTCTTAAAGAGATAAACAAAAAAGCAAAAGCATACATCAAAAATGAACTGGAAAAGCTTCCTAAGCACTTTAAACACTCTTTAGCCATAGGCATAGGTGGAACAGC
>NATJ01000079.1 GCA_002085305.1 Epsilonproteobacteria bacterium 4484_65
ATATTAATGCCCTTTTGGGAATAGCTGCTATTATAGGGGGTATCAAGTATGGAGAGCAGCCTTACAATGTAGACTCTTCTAACTCTTATCTTTCTATGCTGCTTGTTGCCATAGGTATCGCTATGGTCGTACCACACTTCATCGATGCTGCACATATAGATATGTATATGATGTTTAATGTGGTGATGTTCATTTTACTTTATATTACGTTTACACGTATCCAAGTGACGTCACATAAGTACTTTTTTGAATACAAAACTGAAGAGATTGAGGCGTGTAAAGCAGATGAAGAGTGCGAACATCACGATATTAACGGGTGGTATCACAGTATCAACCTTGTTGTGGCGATCATTGCCATTGGTGTACTTTCTGAAATATTGGCCATCTTTATGAGTAATACCTTACAAACATACGGGCTACCATTGACTATAGGAGCTGTAGGTGTAGCCGTTATCTCAGCTGCTCCAGAGCTTATCACTGCAGTACGTGCAGCACTGGATAATCGTATGCAAACCGTTGTAAATATCGCGTTGGGTGCATCTTTGGCAACCATTCTTTTAACGATACCGGCTGTGATCCTTGTGACACGCTATATGGAGATGGGTTTAGATCTTGCTATTACTCCGGTACAGGGTGTGATGCTGGGGCTGACTTTGCTTGTGAGCATCGTAAACTTCAATGACGGAGAGACGAATGTCCTTGAAGGGTTCTTACATGTGATCTTGTTTGTGGTGTTTGCTTTCTTGTTGTTTGTATAGATATCATACAAACAACTCCACCAATTTCCCAACCACCTCATCATCTATAAAGATCTTTACAAATCGGATATCATAACGGGAAAAATGCTCTATGAGTTTCTCATCATTTTCTTTTAATTTTGCAAGATACTTCTCTATACTTTTCTTTCCAAAATAGGTATCCATCTTAGTATTACCCTGTGGACTACTAAGTGTCACCTCTCCAAGTTTCTGGGGAGACTCTTCATCTCTGTCTCGTATGATGATGGCTATGACTTCATGCTTTTGTGTCAGGAGAGACAGATCTACCTCTTCTAAGAAGTCACCTATGACAAAGACAAGTGAAGGTTTGTGCACTCTTTTGAAGAGGTCTTGTATGGAGGCATTGTAGTCCACTTTTGTACCGAGTAAAGAAGCTTCAAAAAGTGTTTTAGAGAATTGCTCGATGTGGTAGAGTTGTTTTGTGGGTGCTGTGGTATTGGTATGATCTTGTTCGTAACCTATACCTGTGAATAAGTCAGCGTTTTGCTGTGCTGCGTAGCCCAAAATGGTCGCAACTTCTGTAAGCTTGGTTTGTTTAGCGTTTACCATCTTATTGGTTTTGGAGCCAAAATAGAGGCTTCCATCCATTAAAGCAGCCACAACAACTGAGAGCTCACGGTTGGCATGTAACTCCTTTATATAGGGTTTTCCCAGCTTTGCCGTGAGGGTCCAGTTTATCTTACGGATGTCATCACCCATCTGGTACTCTCGTAACTCTGAGAAGTCATAGCCCTCTCCATGAAGTTTGGAGAGGTTATGACCAGACAGCAGGGTATAGACCTGGTGTCTGGCTTTGAGTCGGAGGGCTTTAAATGATGGAGTCATTTATATTTGCTTTTTAGGAAGTGGAGACTTCAGTCCCACCCACAGTATATTTGCTAGAAAAAGTTTTTGTTTGTTTATAATTTGTGCTTCTCTTGGCAATAAAAATATATAAGTATACAAGTTATAGGTGGGACTAAAGTCTCCACTTCCAAGAGCAAAGATTTTTTGTATATTGAGCATCATGGAATAGGCAAAGTCTCAACAATAGTAGAGATGATCTCATCTGCACTCACGCCCTTGGCTCTAGCCTCATAAGAAAGCACGATCCTATGACGAAGCACATCATGCACCACATACCCAATGTCAGCAGGGCTAACAAAATCGTTACCCCGTAAAAAGGCTTTGGCTTTGGCTGCTTTGTAGAGGTCTATGGAAGCTCTCGGACTTGCTCCAAACATGATACTCTCGGTGATAGAAGCTAGGTTAAATTTGGCAGGATCTCTCGTAGCAGAGATGAGATGTACGATGTACTGTTCCAACTCTTTATCTATATGTATTTTCTCCAGTGCTTTCTGTAAGGTATGCAGTTCTTCTATACTGAGTACCTTTTGCACCTCTGCAAAACTTTTACTGGCTCCCTTACGCATGATCTCAAGCTCTTCTTCTTCAGAGTTGTGCTGTACTACGATCTTCATCATAAACCTGTCCAGCTGTGCTTCTGGCAGGGCATAGACCCCCTCTTGTTCTATAGGGTTCTGTGTTGCCATGACCAGAAAAGGAGATTCGAGTTTAAAGGTCTCTTCTGCGATGGTGACTTGTCTCTCCTGCATCACTTCAAGCAGGGCAGATTGTACTTTGGCAGGAGCACGGTTGATCTCATCGGCAAGGAGAAGGTGGGTAAAGAGAGGACCTTTTTTGATGCTGAAGCTATGGTCTTGCGGGTTATAGATCTGTGCACCGATAATGTCTGAAGGTAAGAGGTCAGGGGTGAACTGTATACGTTTAAAGTCCAGTCCAAGTGCTTTGGAGAACGCATTGATAGTAGTGGTCTTAGCCAATCCGGGAACACCTTCTACCAAAATATGCCCATCACAAAGCAGCCCGATGAGCAGACCTTCTATCATCGTCTCCTGTCCGATGACCGCTTTGCTTAGTTCTTGTTTGAGTTGTGTTATCTTTTTATTCATTTTAGCATCTCCAATACTTCTTGTTTAACTTTATTAAAATTGATCTTACCATTTCCATATAAACCCTTCTCCAGCTTCTCAATACTTAAAGCGAATTGCTTAGAGTCTGTTGCCATAAGCAGTTGCTGCAGCGCTTTCTCATCTTTACAAGCTTCTATTTTCTCTTTGAGTGGATGGGATGTTTGTGCTGGGTTCTTTTTCTTCCATTTTAAGCTGATAGCCGTTAAGTATCCTGCTCCAAAAACCACAAAGTAAGAGAGTAGGGATGTAAGTATAGTAGTAAGCCAGGACAAGTCACTCTTTACAGGTTTGGGACTGTCTATTTTGTCAACCAAACTCTTGACATCTGCTTTGCTAATATCAAAATGTTGTTTGGGTACCGTCAGTTCGTAACTTTTTTTGGTTTTAGGGTTAAACGCCTTGAGCACTATTGGCCCCAGGTCAAAACTTTTAGAGTGAGAAAATGCCATAGAGTAGATAACAGTGCTGCTTGTTCCCTGGGAACTGTTGACAGCATTGACGATGGGCTTCTCTTTAAAAAGAGTGAAGTTAATATTTTCAGGCAATAGATTCTCTAAAAGTGGCAGATAGCCGGAACCTGTGATGGTCACTTGAAAAGGCAGAGGCTCATAGGCTTTGGCTTTGTTTGTTTTAAGGCTGTGTGTCAGATTGAAATCCCCAACCAGAGAAGTACCTTTGGGAAGTGCTTTTATCTTAAGTGCAAGTGGTGGCAGATCGATCTGGGTATCAACGGTGGTCAATCCTTTGACATTATCTCTGTCACCTGAAAAGCTGTAAGCAAGATTTTCTTCTGTAGTGGCTTTTTGTACAAGGTTAAAATGAAGCTGTATCTCCCCGGCACGAAGAGGGTAGATAAGATACTCATAGTGTACCTGTGCAGTATGATGTTCCTCTGTCTCCTTAACGTTAAGACGATGAAATTCATAATCAGGGCTTTTTTTGAGTGCAAAATGAAAAAAGAGGACTTTGTCTCTGTTTGTTTGGCTTAGGTCAAGTGTCATGAGAACAGCTTCTTTGACATAAGGAGATGTGTTGCTTAGTGTAAAGTGATGTTTGAAATCTTTTGCATTAAGCCAGAGACTACATAGTAAAACAAGGAGTAACTTACCAAGGCTGTTTTTCATGTATGTATCCTTTGTTTATGAGTTCATAGACTTTAGAACTAAGAGGTTGCTTCTCTTGTTCTGAATCAAGTATCAGTTTACTCTTTTCCTGCTCTTTGCTATTACTTTTCTCTCCGCCGTCACCACTTCCTGAGCTAGGCTTATCTTCATCTCTGGTCTCTTCTTCTTTTCCTTCTTGCTGCTCACTTTTAGCACTGTCACTGCCTTGCGATTTAGGGTGAGCGATACCCAGTCCAGCACTTTTTTTATCTGCTAAAAGAGCAACCAATGCCAGGTTTACTTTAGCATCATTGTCATCACCCAATTGTAAAGCCTTAGTATAGTACATCTTGGCTTTCTCATACGCCTCCTGCTTTGTATAACAGTTTGCAATATTATAGTAGAGCTTCTGTTTGACCTGGGCTGAGGTAGAACGAATGGAGAGGTAGGTTTTTAAAGCTTTTTTATAGGCACCTTGTCTGTAATGTGTATTGGCTAGAGCAAATCGGCTTTGCAAAGAGGGTGTGCCCAGTTTGGAAAGATACGCTTTTGTGGTATTAAACTCTTTGTTCTGATACGACTGATAGGCTTTGTCAAGATAGTAGTTGTCTAAAACAGAAGCTTCAGCAGATATACCTAACAGAGTAAATGTGAGTGCAAGAAACTTGACAGCACGTGTGTGCAGCATCAAAAAGAGTAAGAGTGCAAAGAGTAAAGGTATCTGGTATAGTTCTCTGTAACGATGCTGCTTCTTGGTGATGAGTTCTCCCTTTTGATCGTCCATCTCAAGGGCATCGTAGAGTGCTTGAGCAGTGGATGCAGGTGTAGAAGAGGCAGTTATATAGGTACCTCCTGTTTGGGAAGCCAATGTCTCTAAATGAGGATTGATACGTGAGATGATAAGGTGCTGTTCTTTGTCTTTGAGCAATGATCCGTCAGCATTTTCTATGGTGGTCCCTTGCCTGCTTCCTAAGGCCAGGATGGTTAAAGAGATGTTCGCATTTTGTATAATGCTGCTTAATTTTTCTGCATTATCTTCTTCACCTCCATCGGTGATGAGTATGAGGTTTTTCTGCTCACTTTGCATAGACGCAACTTTTTTAAAAAGTTTCTCCAGGGAAGTACCTTTTGTGAGTATATATTCCGGATTGAGACTTTCGAGTGCTATGGAGATAAGCTTGTGGTCTGTAGTAGGAGGAGAGAGAAGCAGGGGATTACTTGTAAAGGCAATGAGCATGATGTTGTCTGTCGGATTGGAAGCCAAAAGGGCATTGGCTGTACTTTTGGCAAACACATAACGGTTAGGTTTGATATCTTTTGCTTTCATGGAGTGTGAGACATCTATAGCGATGATAAATTCTTTTGCCTCTATGGGACTCTCTTCTATTCCCTGTTTTATGGCAGGACGACTCAAGGCCAAAACAAGCAACATTAAAATGATGAGATGTCCGGTTTCGATCATCTTTTTTTCTCTAGTCCAAAAAAGCAGTGACAGAGGGATAAGCAGCCATAAAAAACCAGGGTAGAGTATACTCATACTTTGCCTCCCATAAGTATTTCTCTCTTTGGGTAGAGTACCCAGAGCAGGAGAAGTACAAATACAATGCCTAAAGGAAAAAGAATAAGCAGCTTTTGATTCAGGTAATTTTCACTTCGTATGGGGCTTGGTTCAAGTGCATCTATGTCTTCATAGACTTTTGAAAGTTCGGTTGCTGAACTCGCACTATAACTCTTTGCTCCACTCTCTTTAGCGATGGTCTCCAACAGCGCTGCATCATAGTCAGACTTTTTCCCTATGCCTATGGTATAGATTTTGATACCCAGGGCTTTAGCTTTCGCTACGGCAGCAGA
>NATJ01000080.1 GCA_002085305.1 Epsilonproteobacteria bacterium 4484_65
GATACGAGGAAGCTCTGTAGGCTCTTTTCCTATGGCTTTTGCTATATGATATCCTATGGCTTCTCCCTCTCGATCCTCATCGGTCGCGATAAAGACTGTCTCTGCTGCTTTTGCAAGTTTCTTTAGTTCTTTGACTGTAGGATTCGCATCTCTAGGGATGGAGTACTTCGGCACAAGGTCACCTGTTTCTTCATCTATGGTGATACCAAAGGTACTTTTGGGAAGATCACGTATATGCCCCTTAGAGGCAATGACTTTATACTCTTTACCTAGGAAATTGGTAATGGTTCTTGCTTTTGCCGGTGATTCGACTATAATTAAATTTTTCATTAATACCTTACTTTATATATAGGAATTTTTGGCATTGTAACACAAAAGTAGTACTTTATATATAGGAATTTTTGGCATTGTAACACAAAAGTAGATAAAAGGCTATAAGTTTATCTTGATTTATATGTATTTACTTAAGTGAGAACGGAGAAGTGTACCCAGCGCGGTAGATTAAACCACACTAGATATGCGGAGTTAATTAACTCTTTTTAAGAATTCTAGGAAGTGTAATACCTGTTTGACTTTGATACTTCCCTTTTCTATCAGAGTATGTTGTTTCACACTGTTCATCGCCTTGCAGAAAGAGTACCTGTGCAATACCTTCATTGGCATAGATCTTTGCAGGCAGTGGAGTTGTATTTGAAATCTCTATAGTGATATGTCCTTCAAATCCTGGTTCAAAAGGAGTTACATTCACGATGATCCCACAACGTGCATAAGTACTTTTACCTAAACAGATAGCTAAGGTATCACTTGGCATTTTAAAGTACTCAATAGTTCTTGCAAGCGCAAAAGAGTTAGGAGGTACGATGCATACGTCACCTTTAAAATCTACTACATTGTTCTGGTTGAAATCTTTTGGATCAACTACTTCTGCATTGATGTTTGTAAAGATCTTGAACTCGTCAGAGACACGGATATCATACCCATAAGAACTTAACCCGTAACTTACCACACCTTCACCTACGAGACCCTCACAAAAAGGGGTGATCATCTCTTCCTTGGTTGATTTCTCTCGTATCCATTTATCAGATTTTAGTCCCATGTTTTTCCTTATTTCCTAATTACTTGAATATTCGCATTTGTTTTCATCTTCTCAAAATAGTCTTTGAGAGCTTTCCCTTGCTGCTGTTGTTTCCATTTTGCAGCGACGGCACCTTTTGATGCTTCAAAAGGCATATTTACTTTGCCATGCTTGGAGAGAACCTTATAGCTAATATATTTATCTCCGGCGTTAAATGGACGGGTATATGAACCATCCTGAGTTTGTAAAATAGTTCCAAGCAAAGCAGGGTTGAGATTCTTCGTTGACTTCTTTACAGAACGGCTTTTTACACCTTTTTTCTTTTTTGTTTCAAGAAATTTTTTCATGGCTGCTTCCGAGGTTGAAGAGTATTCGATCATATTGATAGTTGATGGAACGGTAAATTCTTCTTTATGATTTCTATAAAATATTTTAAGTTCATCCTCGCTTGGTGCGGTGATGGTGGCTAATACTTTTTCTTTATAGAACTTCTCTTTTTTCAGTGATTCTTTAATGGAAGAACGATACTTGGACCATGTTGTGCCTCTCTGTTTTAATATTTTTTGCATTTTGGGGACAGTTACATTGTTTTGTGCTGCTATTTGAGTAATTTTGCTATCTATAGTATCTTCTGAAATAACAATATTTTTCATCGCAGCTTTTTGCAGTCTGTCTTGGATGAGTAGATCGGTAGCTTCTTTTTTACTTACCTGCAGTTGTTTCTGGACGGCACGTATTTCAGCGGTGGTTACAGCTTCACCTTCAACGATAAGAGCGATCGCATCAATCATTTTTGCATGTGAAAGGGTGAGTAGTGTGATGAATCCAAGCAGAATCAGTTTTTTCATGAATATTTTCCCATATGTTATAAGTTTAGTTAAAGATTATAACATAATCGAGTAAAAACAATATGAATAGAATAGGGATTTTAGATATAATCATCTTTTAATATAAGGCTTTATAATGATACAAAAAATAATTATTTTAACTGGGCTTATGCTTACCTCTCTTTTTGCTGAGATAACAAACAGTTGTGTCAGCTGTCATGAGGGGTTGGCACCCATACGTGAACACAGCTCTAAAATGATGCAAGAGATATTTAAAGTAGCAGATAAAGCAGGCGTAAAAGGAAATGACTGTGTAGTTTGTCATGGGGGTAGCCCGGACCAGGAAAAGAAAGAAAAAGCACACAGTGGAACATTGGCTTATTTCAAAACCAATAAGGGACCTAAAGCATTTTATCCTTATCCGGGGAGTCCCTGGATCAATGAAAATACCTGTGGTATGTGTCACCCTAACCAGGTAGCGGCTCAAGAGAATAATTTGATGGCTACAGAGCAAGGGAAGATCCATGGTGCACTTTGGGGATTTGGTGCAAAAGAGGGGTATAAACATACCTATACCAACTTTGGTGGCAAATCACCGGATCCACATAAACGTTTGGGAACGGAGACATACAAGAAGTACATGGATGAACTTGCTGCTCTTGAACCACAGGGGTTTCCTAAAGAGACAAAAGAACTTCCTCCTGCTCCTACAGCAGAAGAGATAGAAAAAGATCCGTCACTTTCTGTCTATACCTATCTTCGTCAAGAGTGTCTACGTTGCCATACCGGGGGGAAAGGAAGAGAGAGAAGAGGGGATTATAGAGGGATAGGCTGTGCTTCCTGCCATGTGCCTTACTCCAATGCAGGACTTTATGAAGGGAAAGATAAAAGTATTTCTAAAACAGAAGATGGACATATGCTTGTACACTCCATTCAGTCTTCCCGAAAAGTGAATGTAAATGTCCATGATATCAACTATACCGGTATTCCGGTAGAGACATGTACGACCTGTCATAACCGTGGTAAGCGAATAGGTGTTTCGTATCAGGGACTTATGGAGACAGAGTATCAGGCGACCTTTGACAGTGAGGGGAATGGACAGCCTAAACTTCATACCAAGCGTTATTTGCACCTTACAGAGGATATCCATTACTCTAAAGGTATGTTGTGTCAGGATTGTCATACATCCAATGATATGCATGGTGATGGTTTCTTTAGAGGGGCAAATCTTGGTGCTGTTGAGATAGAATGTCAAGACTGTCACGGGACAACTGATAAATACCCTTGGGAACTGCCACTTGGTTATAGTGATGAGTTTGCCACTAAACCAAAAGAGGGGAAAGCCAGAGGAACAACTAAAACGCTGGCAGAGTATTTGAAACAAGGTGCGATCCCCAAAGATAAAGGGGATGGATTCTTGCTTTCTGCTCGTGGAAACCCGATGACAAAAGCAGTGAAAAAAGGTGATAAAATAGTCATGCATTTGGCATCGGGTAAAGATATTACGCTGACGCCACTTAAAAAACTCAAAGAAGAGAAGAAGATCTCCCAAGAGGGGCTTGTAGCCATGGATCAGATAGCTGCACATACTGATAAACTTGAGTGCTATACCTGCCATGCAACCTGGGCACCACAGTGTTACGGATGCCATGTCAAGATAGACTACTCCGGAGGCAAACAAAATCCTGACTATTTGGCAGCTTCAAAACATCATGTCAATGGCAAGACGGGGGAAGTGGATAATTTGATGGATTTCCTTGTGGATGGAAAAGTAACTGAGACAAGATCTTATCTTCGCTGGGAAGACCCTGCGCTCAGTCAAAATGGTGAGGGGCGTATTTCTCCTACTATTCCGGGATGTCAAGTAACACTTACGGTCATAGGAAAAGAGGGGAAAGCACTGCTTCAAAACCATATTTTCAAGATCCCAAATACTGAAGGTGCTGGAGAAGAGGGTATAAACTCTATCACTATGTCCCCGGTACAGCCGCATACAGTAAGTAAGAAAGCACGAGCATGCGAGAGTTGTCATACTTCTGCAAAAGCGATGGGTTACGGTATAAACGGAGGTAAATATTTTGCAGATCAAAGCAAAACCACTATTGTTGATCTGATGACTGCAGACCAAAAAGTCTTACCGCATCAGGTTGATGAACAGATACCTGCCATACCAAACCTTAAACATGACTACTCGGTGATGATCGATGAAAACGGTACGCAAGTACAAACGGTAGGTAACCACTGGAAACTTTCACAAGCCCTTGACAATGAAACCAGAGCAAAACTTGACAGAAGAGGTACCTGTCTAAGCTGTCACAAAGAGATGCCAAATGAAGATCTAGCTGTCTCTCTGATGGTACATACCGCCAAGTTTGCAGGGCTTAAAATAGACAATGAAATGCATAAAATGATCGTTAATAAAAGTATTTTAATGAGTGCATGGGTGCAAGTATTGGGTGGATTATTGTTTGGTGGGGGAGTTGTTTATTGGTTTATGAGACGAAGAAAACAAATGCGTTGTAAAAATAATTAGTGTAGAATTACGAAGATATCTAGAATCAAGTGAAACAGGAGAATAAAATGACAATAACAAAACGAGTAACATTCATAGCCAAAGAGGGTAGTGAAGCAAAGATGAAAGAGTTACTAAGTGCTATGGTAGTGCCAAGTAAGGCCGAAGAAGGATGTATATTTTATGAGATCTTTCAATATGAAAATAATCCGAGAAAATTTATGGCAGTAGAGACATGGGAAAATGAAGCAGCACTTAATGGACATAAAGCATCAGCACACTATGCTATCTATAAATCAAGCTTTGAACCGTACTGTGATAAGAAATATTCAGATGAATTAGAAGTTTTAGGATAGAGTTTGAAAAATTTATGGGATGATAAAGAGGCAAGTAAATACAGGAGTGATCTAGACTTAAGGGTGTATACTTCGAATCTTCTAGGACGTAGTGATGAGCTGGTACTTCATGGTGGGGGAAATACTTCAGTCAAAAGTATGGTTGGTGGTGAAGAGATCTTGTATGTGAAGGGGAGTGGTTGGGACTTGGTTTCCATCAAAGCTGAGGGCTTTTCTCCTGTAAAGATGAGTACACTTTTGGAAATGGCAAAATTAAAGAGTCTCTCTGACAGTGATATGGTAACCCAGCAAAAAGCAGCGATGATAGACAAGAGTGCACCAAATCCTTCTGTCGAAGCTATCTTGCATGCTATCATTCCTTTTAAAGTAGTTGATCATACTCATGCGGATGCTATCGTGACTATTTCTAATTCTAAAAATGGCTTAGAGCATATCTCTACTCTTTTCCCTAATTTTCTCATTATTCCTTATGTGATGCCCGGGTTTATATTGGCACAGAAGATCTACGAGATGACACAAGATTTTGACTGGGATGCCTGTGAAGGGATCATCTTGCATAATCACGGCATATTTACCTTTGACAACGATGCTAAAAGATCATACGACAAGATGATAGCAGCAGTGAGTTTGGCAGAAGATTTTTTAGCAGAAAATGCCGCTGTCAGTTTTACAAATCCGGAAGTAAATGCTGAGGTTGACCTGGAAAGACTCAAAGTGGTTGTCTCCAAAGCTAAAGGCTATGATGTAGTGATTAAATTAGATCAGTCAGCATTAGCCAAATATTATGCTTCACAAGATGATCTGACTGCTTTTGCCACACGTGGTGTCTTGACTCCTGAACATATCATCCGAACGAAACGTATACCGTTGATCCTGGAGGATGAAAATATAGAAGCGGCAGTTGAAGCATATATAAATGACTACAAGAGGTACTTCCAAACCTTTGCAACCGATGAGATCTGTTTGAACCCTGCGCCTAATTATGCTGTAGTGAAAAATGTAGGAGTGGTTCTTTTTGGTAAAAATGAGAAAGAATGTACTGTTATGAATGATATTATTGAGCATACCATGATGGCAGTATTGCGTGCAGATAAACTTGGAGGGTATGAGAGTATCTCTCTACGTGATAGTTTCGATATGGAATACTGGGAATTAGAGCAGGCCAAATTAAAAAAATAGGATAACAGATGCAATATCTCATGGCGATCGATGCGGGTACAGGTAGTGTA
>NATJ01000081.1 GCA_002085305.1 Epsilonproteobacteria bacterium 4484_65
AATACAAAATGTTTCTCTCTATACTTACCTTTTCCAAAAGGAAGCAAAGATCTTTTACACTCTTTTCTATACCGATGTGTTTCACAAAAAGCATTATGCCAACTCAATGCCAAGAGGTTATGTTGTGAGAGTTTTGGATTATCATATTTACTAGTATTATTATATTTATATTTTTTAGTATGTCTCGTCAAATCTGTCTTTACAGAAGATTTTGAAAGTTCATCTTCTATACTTACTATCCCACTATCACTTTTTTTAACATTCATTGGGTTGGAGCCATTTTCACTCTTAGAAAAACATTCATCATTCACCCATCTCTGAGCCGGTTGTTCACCTTTAATGAGAATGAGAGCCTGTCCTTTATGGTACTTAAGTATGGTGTATTTTTGTGCAGTATCCAGATGTACAGCATGTGTATTTTTGCTGTGTTTCATGTTGTTGAATGCAGGACATTCTTTAGTAGCAAATGCTTCTTCTCTTGCTGCCAATGAAACCATTAAAATCATAAATATTAAAAAGAGTTTATTCATTCAGTGATACCTCAATAATTTTTTGAGTATTATACTGTAATAGTTACAGGAGACCTCTAAAAACCGAGACCTCTATTTCTCATGAAAATAAGATTCATATTTTTGATTGATCATTACAAATAAACTTAACAACTTTTCTCATCATCACTAAATTGATAATTAAATTTTTATATTGCAACAAAAATCTTATTTTTACAACAAACAAAGCAAACCCTAAGAACCACTACCTTATCATTTAGATTATAAGAATTATAAGGTCAATTAATGAGTAAATCATTCAATTTGGGAACATCACCTACTATCGGTACACATATTCTGCCTGGTGAACCCCTGATCAATATTGGTGAAAGGCTCAATAGTAAAATAAAGTTGACTATCGCCACATGTGATAAGATCATTGAAGGTGTAAAAAAGAAAGAACTTGACCTGGGACTCATAGAATCTCCTATCTTTGATGATGCTCTGGTCTACAAGGAGTGGATGGAAGATGAGTTGGTCATTTGTTCAAAAACACCTCTGCAAGAGCCATTAGGAGAAGAAGAATTAAGTCACTGTAAACTGCTTTGCAGAAATGAAAATTCTCCTACAAGAATATTCATCACAGACTTTTTTGAAAAATTAGGACTCTCTTATGAAACTTTTGACTCCTTATTTGAGATTAATAATGCCACTTCAGCCATACAAGGTATCAAATGGTCAAAGCCAAACAGTGACCACCCTACCGTAGCGATCGTCTCCCAACTTGCTATAGAAGATGAACTTGACAAAGAGGTACTATATCAGTCACGCATTGAAAACAAACCCATGTACAGAAAATTCTATCTGATATATGATAAGGATGCTAAAGATCACTCCTATGTTGAGGATATCATTAAATATCTGCAAGAGGGCAGTAATTAAATATTTTTTGCTATCATAACTCTATGATTTTCAATGACTTAAACTTTTTAGAGAACCTTCCGCTAGAAACGTACCCTGATCACTTTGGAACAGCCAAAAAGCCAAAGCACAGATCAAAACGCTTTCGTTCAAACATGATGCTGAACCCCCTCAATCTTAAACACCTTAACCGTATAGATGAGAGTAATGCGGATATGATCACCCTTAATCTTGAAGATGCCATTGCACCGAGTCGAAAAAAAGAAGCCCTTTACAACATCGCTCTTTTTCTCTCACATATGGAAAAGTCTAACTCTTTCATCATTGTGCGAACCAATCCTCTAAATGAAGGTGGGTATGAAGAGATAGCCTTTCTCAATGACTTTGGTTTCGATGCTGTACGTGTAGCTAAAGTAAAGAATCAAACTGAGATAGCCCAGGCACTTACCCTGCTCGCTCCCGATAAAGAGTTGCATATTTCACTGGAGACAAAAGAAGCTTTTACAAACTTAAGTCAATTACGCATAGATGAACGCCTTACAACGGCAAATTTAGGTATTTTAGACCTACTTACATCCCTTGGGTTACCTCAGTCTATAGTAACACTCAAAAACCCTACCATAGACTACATTCTCTCTAAATTTTTAGTCGATGCCAAAACAGCAGGCATACACCCTATCTCTTTTATGTTCCAGGAGTACAATGACACAGAGACATTCAGAGCATGGTGTAAACGGGAAAAGATGATGGGCTTTGAAAGCAAAGCCTGCATGGGACCGAAACAAGTTCAGATAGCCAATGAAATATTTAGTATTAATAAATATGAATTAGAGAGAGCTACGCATATTAAAAATATTTTTGAAGCGAATGCAGCTAAAGGTATCAATGTATTTATGTATGATGAATATGAATTCATAGATGAACCTATCTATCGGGATAGCCTTCTAATACTAAATAATATACAGGGGAAATAATGAAAATTTTTAAACTACTTTTACTCACCGCACTACTACCATTTCTTCTAATGGCAAACGATGACAGGCCTCCTATTTCCTATAATTATTTAGCTAAAAAAGAGGTACAGAACTTCATCGATATGATGGTGAAAAAACACCATTTCAAACGTTCTTATATGACTTCTGTCATGAAACATGCAAAACTGGATCGTGATACGTTGGCTAGATATACAGGCAAATATAAAGTAGGTACGACCAATGGTCCCTGGGAACGATACAAGGCACATGTACTTGACAAAGAGAGTTTGAGAAAAGCAAAAAAATTTAAAAAGCAATACTATAGAACGTTACGCAGAGCCAGTAGACAATATGGTGTAGATATGAACTATATCGTTGGATTCATGGGTGTAGAAAGCAAATTTGGAGAATATACGGGTGACTATAATATACTTGACTCCTTGGCAACACTGGCATTTCATCCAAACCGTATGAAGAAATTTTTTAAATCCGAATTTAAAAACCTCTTTTTGTTTGCACGTGAAAAAGGATACAAGATCACAGAACTAGAAGGTTCTTTTGCCGGGGCTATGGGCTGTGTACAACAAGTGCCTTCTGTTGCCCGTAAACACAGATCAGATTTTAATGGTGACGGTATTACTGATCCCTGGGATCTGGAAGATTGTATTGGATCTATTGCAAAATTCATGCATAAGAACAAATGGCGAAATGGAAACGTTGTTGCAGTTCCGACAAACTTCAAGGGAAAACGTTTTAATAAGCTTAAAACCAGCCATAGACGTACCATTGCAACCAAGACCATACGGAAAGCCGGTGTCAAGCCTACAAAGCCATTTAATGAGTCAAGAGCTTACCTATTGAAAACGCGTAACACAACACACGATGACATTTGGATGGCAGGAAGAAACTTTAAAGTTCTTACTCGCTACAACAACTCTACAAGTTATGGGGTAGCGATACATCTTATTGCAGAGCATGTGAAGTAGATTTTACAGAGAAAGAAAGACAAAAATTGATGTAGAAAGTGATTTTAAAGGAGAACAATATTCCCTCCCCAAATCCCTACTGTCCTCACATACTCTTTGATGTACTGTCTGTATTTATAGCAGCCTTTTATTGTGTAGGCTGAAGTTTGATCACTTGATTTTGTTGTAGGTGTTGACTTTTTGGTACACCCAGTGCCTTTAACGATGCGATAGCGTCTTCAATATTCTTATCATTTTTTGCTTTTGCACTACTGATAAGCTGATACTCCTCTTCAAAATCCAATGAACCACTATAGGACATTCCATTATTTCCTTTATATTCTGCAATGGATCCACGTGTACCTTTTCCTATGGCCCCATCTATTTTTCCATAATAATAGCCATGTATTTTAAGTGCAGCCTGGATTTTTTTACTTTTCGTTCTTTTATCATTGTTACGTGCTATCAAATACCTGTCTAACTCGAACAGCGTCCCTAAAAATATAAGTGTATCTTTTGCTTCAGGCTTTAGTGATGCACTGTTACTGATCTCATATGCGATATTCATATCTTTGATAGCAGATCTGGTTTCAAAAGAGTTAACTTCTCCGTCAATTCTCCCACGATAGAACCCTAAGCTTGAAAGTGCTTTCTGAATCCTCTTCTCATCAGTCATTTTGGGAGCATGATATTTCTTTTTTTTATATGTTTTGTGTGTACGTTTAGGCTGAGATTGCTGTTGTTGCCTATTACTATTATAAACCTCATTAGTGATAACTGAGCCCACAGCCCCACCTACAACACCACCGACCAACGCATCACCAAAATCAGCATATGCAATACCACTTACCAATAATGACCCCGACAATATCATAGACAAACTTCTCATTTTAACCATACTGCTCTCCTTGAATAATTATAGAAATATCTGAGTAATCAGAAAATTCTATTATTTAATTCTAAGATAATAACCTTAAGAAAGATAAATATAAAAGAAAAATCCGTAAATTCAATAGATCAACGGTACAAAAACAAATCCATAAAACTCTTCTCTATCTATATACGTACCTGAGATCTTTTTGAATTTAAAGATGGAATTTCTTATGGGTATCGCCAAAGTACCACCTATCTTCAACTGCAAAAAAAGTTCTTCAGGAATGTCATCAGTACTTGCAGAGACAAGGATCCCATCGAACTGTTCACCCGGCATACCAAGTTTCTCTCCTGCTCTTTGGATGCGGCAGTGACTGCCAAAATGAAACTACGTCAAAATTGCCTTAATACCTTCACTTTGTGCTTATTATGATTAAATAAAATCAATCTGAAGTAGTTTTTTAAGATGTGTCATCTTGCTAAAGCAGTTTCTTAGCTAGTTTTTCAGCTTTTTTCTTAATATCATCAGGCAGTTTTGAATGTTCTTCTTGTGCGATCAAACCTGTAAATAGCGTGCCTACTGTATCGGCACCTATAGTTTTTGCAGTCATTTTGAGTTCTTTGGTGGTGCTAAAAAACAGACGCCCCATAATCCCGGGAGCCGCGCATGAAGAGACAAGCACTGCCTTTTTCTTTGGGACATTTGCTTTACGATCTTTGGGAGCATTCGTACCCCACGGCCAGTAGCCGTAAACCACCAGCCGCTCCATGAAACGTTTAAAAATAGCAGTGACTGAACCAAAGTTGGTAGGGGAAGCAAAAATATAAGCATCTGCTTTCTCTATCTTGTCGATAAGCTCCTGCATACCGTCATGCTGTACACACTTACCCGGAGCTTCACCCGGCTGCTGGGTACATTCCCTGCAATTGAGGCAAAACTCGATGGGATATTTGCGTAGCAGGATGATCTCAACCTCTTCTCCGGCCCTTTGCAGAGCCTCTGCCATAGTTTCAACCACTTGATCTGTGATGCCATTTTCACGATATGAACCGTTGATCACAAGTATTTTAGTCATGATCTTCCTCCTCGTTACATTATATGCAGATTATTCTCACTCACTATTCATAGATCAACGGCACAAAAACAAACCCATAAAACTCTTCCCTCTCTATATTGTCTTCTGAAATCTTTTTAAATTTAAAGATCGAATTTCTTACAGGTATGACAAGTATACCACCCACCTTCAACTGTAAAAAAAGTTCTTCGGGAATTTCATCTGCAGATGCAGAGACAAGGATCCTGTCGAACTGTTCACCCGGCAGTCCAAGTTTCTCTCCTGCTCTTTGGATACGGCAGTGACTGCCAAATTGTAGCTTTGAGAGGTTCTCTCCTCCTCGCTTTACCAACTCATCCATTCTTTCAAGCCCGATAACACTCCCTTTTTCTCC
>NATJ01000009.1 GCA_002085305.1 Epsilonproteobacteria bacterium 4484_65
TATCGTTTTTTTGCCCGGATGACCAAAACCCCTATGGTATATTTATTTCCTTCTTTGTCATTGGCAAAACCATAAAAACTACTATGGTATTCACGTACATATCGTCCGTTCTTGGCAATATGGGCTGTACCTGTTTTCCCACCGACCTCTAAGCCCGGATACTGGGCTTTGACACCCGTTCCTCTTTTAACAACTTCAATAAGTATATCATGTATCTGGTTTGCTGCTTTTTTGCCTACAGTTTGCAAGTCCTTTACCTTTGGTTCCATGGTATAGTGATTGCCTTTGAGGTCTGCCAGGTAGTTTACTATGCGAGGTGTAACGGCGATACCATCATTATTGAAAGCACTGTATGCTTTGAAAAGCTGTGCAAAAGTAACCATCATCCCATAGCCATATGAACTGTTGGCTCTATGCATTTTATGGTCTAGTTTATAGAGTGGCTTGAGTTGACCGGGCAAGTCACGTGAAAGGTCAAGTCCTGAAGGTTTTGCTATACCAAACTTGAGTAATCCTTCTCTAAATTCTTTACCTGTCAGTCTCCATGAGATCTGAGAGATCCCTACATTGGATGAGTGTACGATGATATCTGTAGCTGTCAGTGATTCGAACTTTTCATCATCGGTAATGGTCCGCCTCTTGCCTATCTTCATGCGCCCATTATAGGTATTGAACCAGGTTTGAGGTGTAACAACTTGATGATCCAATGCCATGGCTAGAGTAATTGGCTTAAGTACAGAACCTGCTTCATAAGGGTACTCAGAAAACTTAGGATTTAGTGCCGGAATATCTTTTTGGGTGATGTGCGCAGGATCATATCGTTCTGAACTGGCCAATGAAAGTACTTTTCCTGTCTTACTTTCCATAACACCGACAATGATCTCCTCCGCATCAATACTCTCTTTCATTTGATCCAACATAAGTTCTACTCTTCTTTGAAAAGCTAAAGGAATGTTGAGATGCAGGTCCATGCCATCCACACGTTGAAGTTTCATACTGTTTTTATCATGTATAACAGCACCTACAACGTCTCTTTTTCCTCTGAAATACCCATTTTTCTTTGAAGTGATATGCTTGTCATAATTTCGTTCAAGCCCTTTTTTCCCTTCCGGTCTTGTATATCTTCCATCACTCTTATTGCCTACATATCCGAGGATGGGACTCATGACATCACCCAGTGGAAATCGTCTGGTTTCACCGTTCTCGATGATATCCAACCCAAAAAGTACATCAATACCATTACCGTTTTTAACCCACCGGAAAATACCGAGTTTTCTGAGTTTATAAGCCAAAGACTTGAGCTGCATTGCATGTCTGGAAGTGATACTTTTTGAAAGGATAATATTGCCTTTTATCTCCTTACCTTTACGATCTTTAAATTTCTTGCGTAGTTTCTCTTCATCAATACCACTGTAAATACTGAAAAGTTTAATGAAAACATCTTTTTTCTCTGGAACAATACTTGCACCACGAATGACTGCCTGGTAGGTTTTTTGTGAGTTGCTGAGTGTATAGTTATCTGCTGAGATGATGCTTCCGCGAAAAGAGCGATCATGTATGGTAGAGTGATGACTGGGAATACGCCTATCTGAAGTGATCGTTTTTAAAACAGAAGATAAAAAGATCAACATAGCAATGGCTAAAATAATAAAAAGACCTGTGATCTTATATTTTCTTTGGTGTATTGCACGGTTCTGTCTGTTTTTATTCATATTTTCCTCATCTGATATGAAATTTTATCAAAGTTATCTATTAAATCTGATAAAATACTAATTAATATTATAGAAAGAGAATATAAGATGATAGATAAACCACTTTTAGCTGCCGTAATGATTCTTTTAACACTTTCATTGGTAATGGATTATTCTCTCTCTACTTATACGGTACTGCATTTTCATTATTCTGACTTTCATTTTTTCATACGACAGAGTGCTGCCATATTTATAGGTTTTGTCACCATGGTCATTCTCAGTAAAATGAATCCGGATGTATGGTTTTCAAGGGTAGGACTTACACTGTTTGTTCTCTTTTTTATTCTTATGATAGCTATGCAGTTTCTTCCCTCTTCTTTGGTAAATGAAGTTGGGGGTGCTAAAAGATGGATTCGCCTGGGACCTATGTCCATTGCTCCTGTAGAGTTTTTTAAAGTTGGATTTGTCTTTTTCTTAGCATGGAGCTTTGCCCGTAAATTCATAGATAGAAAAGAGATGGGATTCATAGAAGAAGTGCAGGCATTTTCACCTTATCTGTTTATATTTCTTTTGGCTGTTGTTATCATCGCGGTTTTTCAAAAGGATTTAGGTCAGGTCGTGGTATTGGGCGCAACACTCATGGTGTTGTTCTTATTTGTAGGCAGCTCTATAAAGTTCTTTTTTACACTTATGTCTGGTGCCTTTATAACAATAATCGGCCTTATTTTCTTTGCTCCTCACCGTATGGCAAGGATAAAAAGTTGGTGGGGCACGGTACAAAATGACATACTCTCTCTTCTTCCTTTTGATGGAGTATCAGATACGCTTCGTGTTCAGGCAGTTAAAGAGCCTTATCAGATCTCAAATTCACTCAATGCCATCCATAATGGTGGTTTCTTGGGAGAAGGTTTGGGAAATGGTCAATTTAAATTAGGTTATTTGAGTGAAGTACATACAGACTTTATCCTTGCAGGTATTACTGAAGAGCTAGGGTTTTTAGGACTTGCCTTTGTGACATTTACTATACTTTTTATTGTGTTTCGTATTTTAAAAATCGCATCAAAAGTAAAAGATCCTATGTATTATCTTTTTTGTATAGGTGTAGGTCTTCTTATTGCTTTTGCATTTATACTTAACTCTTATGGTATCTCAGGAATCACTCCTATTAAAGGGATCGCAGTTCCATTTTTAAGTTATGGGGGGTCGCATATATTGGCATCCTGCATCGCTATAGGTATGGTATTGATGATTTCTAAAAAGGTGCCGAGAAATAGTGAAGGACACATATTATGAGTATAGTTATGACAGGTGGTGGTACAGGTGGACATCTTGCCATCATCAAAGCAGTCAAAGAACATTTAAGAGATGAAGAACTTATCTATATCGGTTCTACACAAGGGCAGGATAAACAATGGTTTGAAGCAGATGATGACTTTACACATAAGTACTTTTTTGAAACCCGTGGTGTGGTGAACCAAGGAGGATTGGGCAAAGTAAAATCACTTTTTATGATGTTCAAAGCAACTTTGCAAGCAATCAAACTTTTGAAAAAACATCAAGCAAAAGTAGTCTTTTCTGTAGGAGGATTCTCTTCTGCAGCTACCGCTTTTGCAGCAAAAGTGTTACGTATACCTTTGGTTATACATGAGCAAAATGCAGCATTAGGCTCACTTAACAAACTGCTCAAACCTTATGCAGCAGGGTTTATCTCCTCTTATTTAGAAGAGAGTCCTATCAAAGCCTATCCTATAAAAGAGATCTTTTTTGAGAATGCACGTATCCGTCATGAAGTAAAAACCATTATTTTTCTTGGCGGATCACAAGGAGCTAAAGCCATCAATACACTGGCACTTGAAATGGCAGTTGAACTTCAGGATAAAGGTATTAGGATCATTCATCAAGCAGGTGAAAAAAATATAGAAGAAGTAAAAAAAGCCTATGATGATCTAGGTATAAAAGCGGAAGTATTTGGATTTGCCACGAATTTGGCAGACTATATGAATGACGCAGATATTGCTATAGCAAGGGCAGGAGCTTCGACTTTGTGGGAGCTGTCAGCTACAGCTTTACCTACACTCTTCATCCCCTATCCTTATGCAGCAAGTGATCACCAGTATTATAATGCACAGTTTTTGGTTGACAAAGAACTTGCATGGCTTATGCGAGAAGATGAGATAGATAAAGAGAAGGTTTTATCACTACTTGATGAAGATATGGAAGTGAAGAGTAAAGGCTTGATGGAGATCGTTGAAAAAGATGGCAGTAAGAAGATCTCAATTTTTTTAAAAAACTTGTCTTAAGTATTTTGAGTTGTTGGGTAGTTTTGAGTGCCGGAAGAAATTTATTATGATGCAGTTAGATTATTTAAAAGTAATAATTATAAAACATGATATAATAAATTTATCACATTAAATCAACTTTAGAAGGACAATTGATGAAAAAGATAATGGCAGGTTTATTGACTTTAGGTGCATTGACGTTAAGTCTGCAGGCGTATGACCAAGCAGAGAGAATACAAGATATGCAGATCATGGAAGTATCGATGGTAGAGATACAAAGAGGGATACTCTATAACAATAAAACAATGGTACTTAAAGGTGTTGAAAGTCTAAAAAAGATTTCAAGAAAAGTAGAAATCTCTAACAATGATGATATGGATTACAGTGCTTCTTTTGCTAAAAAACAGACTGCCAATATCATACGATATGCAGATAAACTGCAAGTAAACATAAAAGCAAATCAGAAACATGCTGCAACATCAAACTATACAAAAATCTTAAATCAGTGTGTCTCCTGCCATAATAAGATCAGAAAATGGAATCAGTAAGAGTAATAAACGTATCATAATCACAAATTTGACACAATTTATGGGAATACTATAAATTATTATTACAAAAGGAAGAAGTGATGAAAAAGTTAATAGGTTTAATAGTTGCCGGTGTAGCTGTATTTGCATTGAGTGGTTGTGGCGGTGGAGACGATGATTATTATGCTCCACCACCATCTAATCTTACTACATTGTTTTTGATAGATCAGGATGGTTTTTCGCTAGGTGGTGTTCCTTATATATGTGATTCTATGGTTGATTGGTCAGCAACAAGACCTAATGGAGAATTTACATTTGATCCACCTGATAATTGTACATTTGATTTTATTGGACTCAATGGAAATTACAATAATGACCCATTCGTAGATGATATTATTTACATTGTAGATGACCTTGATCGTGGAAAAGGTAATATCCCTTATGATTGTGCTTCTTTTGGTGCAAGTACAACATATGGAGATGGAAGTTTCGACTATGATATAGATGATGAGTGTGTCTTTTACTTTTAAAAAAGATTTTTTTAAACTGCTTACACCTCTTCCAAAGTGTAAGCAGTGCATGATACTCTTTCCCTTTACCTCCCAATAAACACAATTTAGCTAAAATATCTTCAATTAATACAGGGACGTTTTTAATGCACTCTGTAAGACTATTTTAGGATATATTTATTATGGATATTAGAAAAGCATATTTAGACTTTTTTCAAGAGAGAGGGCATCAGCTCATATCAAGTTCTCCACTTGTACCGGACGACGCTACACTTATGTTTACCAATGCGGGGATGGTACAGTTTAAAAACATCTTTACCGGTGAAGCACCTATTCCTGCAGTACCTCGTGCTACTTCTTCTCAAACCTGTTTAAGAGCTGGTGGAAAACACAATGACCTTGATAATGTTGGGTACACAGCACGACATCATACACTTTTTGAAATGTTGGGAAACTTCTCTTTTGCAGATTATTTTAAAAAAGAAGCCATTGCCTATGCATGGGAATTCATTACATCGGAAAAGTATTTAAATCTTCCTGTAGATAAAATTTGGGTCACGGTACATGACAGTGATCAGGAAGCATTTGAAATATGGAAAGAGCATATTGCTGAAGATCGTATTGTCTATTTCGGTGATGCAGACAACTTCTGGCAGATGGGGGACACAGGTCCTTGTGGCCCATGTTCTGAAATTTTTTATGATCAAGGGGAAGAGAACTTCAATGGTCCTGAAGACAAAATGGGTGGAGAGGGTGACAGATTTTTAGAGATCTGGAACCTAGTCTTTATGCAGTATGACAGAGATGCACAGGGTAATCTTAATCCTCTTCCAAAGCCGAGTATCGATACAGGTATGGGGCTTGAGCGTGTAGTTGCCATTAAAGAGGGTAAACTTAACAACTACCACTCTTCACTTTTCATGCCGTTCTTGGATAAGATCGGTGAACTTGTAGGTACTCCATATGACTTTGATACCGATAACTCTGCCTCTTACCGTGTTATAGCAGACCACTTGCGTTCTTGTTCTTTCTTACTTGCGCAAGGAGTGAATTTTGATAAAGAGGGACGCGGGTATGTCCTTCGCCGTATCATGCGTCGTGCCATTCGTCATGGATACTTGCTTGGACTGCGTGATCCGTTTATGTATAAACTTGTAGATACGCTTGTTGCGTTAATGGGTGAGCAGTATGACTATCTTAACAGTAAAGCGGAAGCTATTAAAACTTCTATGAAAATGGAAGAGGAACGTTTCTTTGATACCATTGAAGCGGGGATCAAACTCTTTAACGAAGAGTTGAAAAACACCTCTAATGTGTTCAATGGGGAAGTAGCATTTAAACTCTACGACACTTATGGTTTCCCACTTGACCTCACAGAAGACATGCTTCGTGAGAAGAATATCAAGCTTGATATCGATGCTTTTGACACAAAAATGCAAGCACAAAAAGCACAGTCTAAAGCAAACTGGAAAGGTACGGGTGACGCCGCAACTACAGGTGATTTTAAAGCGCTTAAAGAAGCGTTTGGTGTGAATGAATTTGTGGGTTATGAAAGTACCACAGTTCAAGCAAAAGTCTTAGCACTGCTTGATGAAGAGTTTACACAAGTAGACAGCATCGATGGTAAGGGCTGGGTACTTCTTGATAAAACACCGTTCTACGCAGAATCAGGTGGACAAACAGGTGATAGTGGTGAATTAAGAATTAGAAATGAGAAATTAGGAATTAGGGTACTTGATACTAAGAAGTTTTTGGATATGAATATGTCTGAGATTAAAGGTAAGTTATCTGTTGGGGATGAAGTAGAAGCAGTGGTAGATACTTCTCGTGCTGAGATAGAAAAACACCACTCAGCAACGCATTTACTTCACGCAGCACTTAGAGAACTGCTTGGAGATCATATATCTCAGGCAGGATCACTCAATGATGCAAAGAGGTTACGTTTTGACTTTTCTCATCCTAAAGCAATGACAAGTGAAGAGATAGCCAAAGTAGAAGCATGGGTAAATGATAAAATATCCAGAGGTATTTCTGCTGAGACGAAAGTAATGTCTATAGATGAAGCGAAAAATTCCGGGGCTATGGCTCTGTTTGGCGAGAAGTATGGTGATGAAGTTCGTGTCGTCAGTTTTGCAGAGGACTCTATAGAGTTGTGTGGTGGTACACATGTTGACAATGCTGCACGCATAGGCCTCTTTATGATTACTAAAGAAAGTGGTGTAAGTGCCGGTGTGAGACGTATAGAAGCTATCTGTGGGAATGCAGCTATCGAAAAGGTAAATGCACTCAGAGATGAATTAAACAATATTAAAACAGAGCTCAAAAACCAAAATCCATTAGCAGGTATTTCTAAACTCAAAGAGCAGGTTAAAGCACTTAAAAGTGAACTTGATTCAGTGATGAGCAGTAGTCAAAAAGAGTTGACAGCAGTTGAAGTCAATGGTGTTAATGTGATCGTTGAAGAGGTTGAAGGTGGTGACATCAAAGCAATGATCGATGATATCAAAAATAAGTACGAGAATGTTGCAGTGATGCTCTTCATGAAAAAAGGTAACAAAGTGATGCTTGCAGCAGGATCAAAAAATACACCTATCAAAGCAGGGGATTGGATCAAGTTTATCGCACCGATTGTTGGTGGCGGTGGTGGTGGACGCCCGGACTTTGCACAGGCAGGTGGGAAAGATCCAAGCAAGATAACCACTGCACTTGAAGAGGCAAAAGTCTATTTGAGTGAGATCCTTGAGGGTGGAAACTAATAATGTACAACCACACTGTTGTCTTTTTACATGTACTGTCAGCTTTTGTCTGGGTAGGTGGAATGATAGCCATGCGTGTGGTAGTACATCCTGTACTGCAAAGCATTGAAGATCCCAAGACCAAGCTGGGTAAAACTTTGGAGATCACCGGAAGACTTTTTCATCTGGTGATCCCTTTTATTGTAATGCTTTTGGCAACGGGATTAATGATGGCCATATCTTCCAAAGGACATTACGGTGATCTCAAATCACTTTTTCTTTCCAAAGAGATCATATGGACGATAATGACAGTGAATTTTACCTATATGTATCTTCAAAGAAGAGTGGCATGGAAACTGTTTGAAGTGGGAAAACTGCCTGAAGCCAAAGCAAAAGTAAGATTAATTCCAAATATGTTGTTGCCTGTTAATATTGTATTGGGGATTTTGGCACTTTGGTTAGGTTTGAGCCTAAGAGGTTTATAGGGTGCAGTATATTATATGATACATCTTGCTTCCAATTCTGAAAGTCGTGCTTTACTGCTTCATAAGTTCGGTATTGATTTCATTCAAAAATCTCCTGACTACGATGAAGACCAGATCACAACAGCCATTGCAAAAGATTTTGTTTACATAGCCAGTAAAGGTAAAATGGAAGCAGCAGTCAAAGAGTTTGGTCTGGAGATGCCTCTGCTTTGTGCAGATTCGGTCATTATGGCAGCTGACGGGAGCATTTTACGTAAAGCTAAAGATGTAAATGATGCAAGGCGTATATTAAAGATACAAAGCGGCAGGACGATCTCTATTATATCATCCTTACATTTTAGAACCAAAGAGTTGTTGTTTGTTGATACTTCTGCAACATATTACCACTTTGCAGAGTTTGAAGATGAGGACATGGAAGCTTACCTTGAGAGTGGTCTCTGGAAAGGCAAAGCAGGAGCCTGTATGGTGGAAGGTTTTTGTAAAAAGTACATCCAGTCCGTTGAGGGATATGAGAGTACGGCAATGGGCTTGCAGGTTGAAGTTTTATTACCATGGTTAAAGGGTTTAAATTAAATGTATGAAAATGAATTAAAAGCACTGAAAAAAGCTGGGCGATTTAGGGAGCGTAAGATTTATGACGTGAGACTGGATGATCTTGCTTCTAATGATTACCTGGGACTCTCACGCAATAAAAAGCAGTTCAAGAAAGCGGTAAAACTTGTGAATGAGTATACAACTGTAAGTTCAAAAGCAAGTATGCTTGTCAATGGATATCATCCTATACATCGTATTTTTGAGAAGACTATGGCAGAGTACAATGGTTTTGAAGAAGGACTTGTTGTAGGTTCCGGATTTCTTGCCAATATGGCACTTATAGAAGCGCTGGTTCGTAAAGGTGATATGCTGTTTATGGATGAAGAGTATCATGCTTCGGGTGTCATGGCATCCAAGCTACTTGGTGAACAGGTAGTTACGTTTAAACATAATGATGTGGATGATCTGAGAGAAAAACTGGAAAAGTATCCGGCAAAAAGACAGATCATTGCAGTAGAGGGGGTCTACTCTATGAGCGGAGATCTTTGTGAAAAAACAATATTTTATCTTGCCAATGAAGTAAAGGCGATCATGATCGTAGATGAAGCCCACTCTGCGGGAGTTTTGGGTAAGGAACTCCTGGGAATCTTTGAATATTACGGTCTTGCCATCAATGAAAGACATATCAAGATGGGGACACTGGGCAAGGCATACGGTTCATACGGGGCGTATATTTTGGCTTCAAAAAATGTCATAAGCTTCTTAGAAAACAGAGCAAAGCCTATTATCTACTCTACTGCACCTTCTGTTTTTGATACTGCATTGGCATTGGTTAACCTGGAGCACATACGTAAAAATGCAGCAAAATATACCAGGAAGATACTGGAGCGACAAAAGATTGTAAGTAAACAGTTGGGTATCCCTTGTCAAAGTTTGATCGTACCTATGGAGATGCCAAATAATGAGCAGACACTTTTTGTACAAAAAGGACTGATGGAACAAGGTTATTTAGTAGGAGCCATACGACAACCCACAGTAGAGAAGCCTATCATGAGAGTGATACTTAATTTGGGTGTATCGACACAGAAGATAAGACATGTATTGGCACTCATTAGCCATAACACGATACAATAGTGGACTTCTAAAATGATAAAGGTAATATGTGTTCAATAGTCTGATTAAAGGTTCCATTATCTTGGCAATAATTTTTGCTATAGCTTTGAGTGCTGCATTTATCTATGCGTATGAAGAGATCTCTCTGGATGCTGAGAAGCTTATCAACTATAAACCAGAGACATCCTCTGTCATACTGGATAGAAACGGTGAAAAACTAGCCTATGTCTTTAAGAAACAACACCGTCTTTATGCCCGCTATGATGAACTTCCCAGCTACCTTGTTGAAGGGCTTATCGCTATGGAAGATACAAAGTTCTTTGAACATAATGGTGTTAATCCGGATGCGATTTTAAGAGCCATAGTTAAAGACATTCAGGCCGGAAGTTTTGTAGAAGGTGGAAGTACACTGACGCAACAGCTTATTAAAAATAAGATCCTTACCAATGAAAAGAAACTGGCGCGTAAGATCAAAGAGGCGATCCTGGCACTCAAGATAGAACATGAATTGAGTAAAGAAGATATCATTGAGCGATATCTTAATGAAATTTCCTATGGTAACAACTACTTTGGGGTTAAGACCGCTGCTAACGGCTACTTCCATAAAGAACTAAATGAGCTTACACTTAAAGAATCAGCCATTTTGGTGGGCTTACCCAATGCACCAAGCTACTACAATCCGCTTAAACACTATAAGCGTGCTTTGAATCGTGCAAACAATGTACTGTATCGTATGAAAAGTATTGGATGGCTCTCACAAAATGATTATCTTAAAGCAGTGAAAGAATCACCTAAGGTCTATAAAACGTCACTCACACAAAATATTGCACCTTATATCGTGGATGAAGTGTTGAGACGTTTTAAAGGAAAACTTGGAGATGTCCGTACGGGTGGCTATCAGATCTATACCACTATAGATATGAAACAACAAGCTATTGCACAAGAGGCAGTCTCTTTTTCTTATAAAAAAGCATTGAAGAAATACAAAGAGAAACCGGAGACTTCTACACTCAATGCGGCATTTGTAGCGGTGGAGAGTAAAACTGGTGATATTTTGGCTATGGTAGGTGGAGTAGACTATAAAAAGTCTGCATTCAACCGTGCAACCCAGTCACTGAGACAACCGGGTTCTGCATTTAAACCGTTCATCTACCAAACTGCGTTAGATATGGGGTATAACCCCGCAAGTCCTTTAACGGACCTGGCAAGAACATTCCAGTATTACTATAAAGGTAAACCGAAGGTCTGGTCACCAAAAAACTATGAGCGGGACTTTAAAGGATTTATTTCTTTAAGAGAGGCATTGGTACATTCCAGAAACCTTGCGACCATCAATCTTGTTTCAGATCTGGGTGTAAATACGATCCGTAAGCGCTTGGCATTTTTGGATGTACCTCATATTCCAAGAGATATGTCTATTGCTTTGGGAAATCTTGGTTTAAGTCCTATGAAAATGGCACAGATATTTTCAGTATTTGCCAATGGTGGACATATGATCGAGTCGAGATTGGTCAGTAAGATCATCTCTAAAGAGGGTGCTGTTATTTACGCAACACGTCCAAAAGAGATTGCTAACTTTACTACACCGGAACAGGCATACCTCATGACAGATATACTCAAAGATGTCATCAAGAGAGGTACAGGTAGAAATGCACGTGTAGAAGGGTTGGAACTTGCAGGAAAAACGGGTACGACCAACAATGGTGTAGATGCCTGGTTCTGTGGATATTCACCTACGATCGAAGTAATAAGCTGGGTGGGACGTGACAATAATAAACCCATAGGACGCAAAGCAACTGGTGGTGCTCTTGCTGCACCTGCTTTTGCATACTACTATAAAAAACTGATCGAACTCTACCCTGATACAAAACGATCTTTTGATATACCAAAAGGGGTATTTAGAGGAGAGTACGAAGGCAAGAGTGAACTTTATACTGCAAACTCACCACTTCCTAAACTTAAAAAATCTGAAAATGAGTTTGAACGTATGCTTGGTGGAGATGATGATGAAAATGAGGAAGACATCAGTCCTGAATATGAAATAGATATGGAAGAAGATATCAGTCCGGAAGAAGATATAGGATTGGCGGAAACGATTAATATAGATGATGATCCTAATGATCTAATAGAGTCCCAGGAAGAGGAGGGTGATCCGTTGCACCCTAAAAGAAAGGTACCTAAAACACCGGTTTCAGAGGATAGTGGGACACTGTTCTAATGTCGAAAATAGAGATCATTTTTGTTGTGGATCCCATGTGTTCATGGTGTTGGGGATTTGCTCCTGTTATAGAACAATTATGTGCAACACAATCTGATACATATGATTTTTCACTTGTAGTGGGTGGTTTGCGTACTAAAGGTGAGATGACTTGGGATGAATCATCCAAAAGATATCTCAAGGGACATTGGGAAGAGGTAGCAAAGAGAACAGGACAACCTTTTTCCAACGTATTATTTGAAAAAGAAGACTTTGAGTATGATACCTATCCTGCTTGTAAAGCTGTAGTTGCAGTACGTGAACTTTGGGGTGATGAGAAGAGTTTTGATTATCTTCATCGTGTGCAAAAAGCGTTTTATGATGAGGGTAGAGATATTACGAAATTGGATGTATTATCTGAATTACTGGAAGAAACAGGTGGAGATGTAAAATCTTTTAGAGACTTTTATCAAACACCAAGGGCTGAACTTTTGATGCAGCATGATTTTGCTAAAGCCCGTTCTATGGGAGCCAATGCTTTTCCTTCAGTTGTCATCATAGATGAAGATGGGCATATGGTATGTCAAAAAGGTTACCGTACATTTTTGGAGATGGAAAAATTACTAAAGGAAGAAGATGCATAGTTTTGCACCAGAGATCATACTGATAACCATATTGGGATTGGTGGTCTTTTCAGATGCTGTTGCCAATAAACTGAAGATCCCTTCAGTCTTTCTTTTGCTTATAGGCTCGTACACGATCTACACCTATGTGCCGATGGCTGTACCTATAGATCTGAAACAGTACTTTGATACGATCATTTTGTTCTGTATTCCTCTCATCTTTATGGGAGATGCCCTGCATTTGCATTTTTCTGACATCAAAAAATACGGGTGGGATATCTTTTACCTTGCGGTTTTGGCAGTAGCACTCTCTATCTCTGTGGGTGCAAGTATGTATTACTTTGGTGTATTTGAAGGTTTGACATTGGGTGCATATGTTTCACTTTTTGCTATCAATATGGCTACAGATGCTGTATCTGTACAGT
This sequence comes from Epsilonproteobacteria bacterium 4484_65, assembly GCA_002085305.1. Classification (GTDB taxonomy): domain Bacteria; phylum Campylobacterota; class Campylobacteria; order Campylobacterales; family Sulfurovaceae; genus Sulfurovum. The sequence continues at coordinate 13,119 of NATJ01000009.1, forward strand.
CGATACTCTCTAGGTTTAAAGGTATTTCTCACCATATTAAAGTACTTATAGAGGGTGAGTCTCTGGGGAATGATGCCACTGCAGTCATCGCCTTTTTCTTCATAGGACTACCATGGATGATGAGTGGTGAGATAGATGCTGGTCATGCTGCTATGGATGCACTGCGTGTATTTGTAGTCAGTATAGGTATAGGTACGGCTATAGGGTTTGTTTTTTATATGCTGATGAAACTCTTTTCAGATAGAAGAGGCGAGTTCTTCGCTTTTATCATAGAAGCGTATCTTGCCTATGTTGTGGCGGAAGAGATGCATGTGAGTGGTATATTGACACTTATTGTAGCTATTGTCGCAACCAAGGCTTGGATAGATTCAGATATAAAAGTCCTAGAAGAAGGTGAAGCACAAAAAAGCAAAAGTTTTATGCGTAAGCTACGTTTGAGTAATATTCATGCAACAACCACAGAAAGACTGGAATACATCTACGAAATGGCAAAAGAATTCGGATACATTGCTGCAGTTATGATATTTTTTGTACTAGCAGAGATGGTTAGTGTGGAGAAACTCTGGCAGTACAAAACGGAGATACTCATCATGTTTGGTATCACAACACTCATCCGTGCCATTTCTATGGCAAAGTTTGCTTTTTGGGGTAACAACGTTAGACATATCGCACCTGTAGGGACAGAGGGTTGGTTCATCCTTACCTTCTCGGGTATGAAAGGTGCCTTGTCCATTATTTTGGTACATATGATACCAGCGTCATTTGAACACAAGGAGTTTTTTGAAGTTGTGACTACGGGTGTGGTAATGATGTCTATTTTTGTCTATGGAACTACGCTTTGGACGTACTTTATGTTTTTTAAGAAAGAGAAAGAAGCTTCTATTTTTATGAAGTAGGATAAGGTAATACCTTATCCTTAAACATCAGCACCGATAACACAGGCTTTATCACCTTGGGCAGACTCAAAGTCTGTGATGTTACCGTTGCTCTCATGATCTAGCCAGTAAACGAGATCTTCTTCAAAACATGTAGGATTTGTATCACTGATAGATCCTGTTGGTTTATTGTAGGTGGCACAGGTCACACCTAGTTCAGTTACCAGTACTTCCGGGTTTTCGAAATCATTACTGATCAGTCCTTTTTTGATCGTGAAACATGCTGTACGATTAACGTTGTTAATAATGACTACTTTGTCTTTTACTTTCATGGTATCGGCAGTTACTTCTCCACTGATAGCATCATTGATGGCATCATCAACAGCACTGCATCCTGTAAATACCAATACACTTATTATTGCTAAACTTATTTTTTGCATTATTTTATCCTTTGATTTAAATTATATCAAGAGAGGGCAAGAAAGGACTTAATGAGAGTGTTTTTTTGAAATGAATTAGAAGTATTCCCAAGCAAGAGCCTGGGAATAAGGGTAGAGCATTTAATCTCTTAGCAAGAGTAAGTCGTTTTGAATTCAAATCCTGTTGGTCTGGCTTCATCTGGCCAAACTTGAGATTCAT
>NATJ01000082.1 GCA_002085305.1 Epsilonproteobacteria bacterium 4484_65
GCAAAAGCAAAACTCAGACTTTTAGGCGTAAGTAAAGAGGAGATAAATTACGTGAGAAATGTACGGCGTGTAAATGAGTTTACTACCATTTATGCTCCTATATCAGGATGGATCTTTCAAAAAAATATTAATCAAGGTTCTGCCTTTAATCCACAAAAAAAACTCTTTCAAATCATCAATCTTGATAAAGTATGGCTTGAGGCAAAACTCTTTCAAAATGAATTAGAAGGTCTTAAACAACTTCACAACTTTAATGTCAAACTCAAAGGCTTACAGAAAGATTTTAACGCTACAAAAAGCCTGCTCTATCCCATGCTTGATCCAAAAGTTGCTACAGCTACTTTGCGTCTAGACATAGACAACAGCGAAGGTCTCTTAAAACCCGGTATGTATGCAAAAGTACATGCTTCAGCAGACAGTACTTCACACCTTGTCATACCACGTACTGCAGCCATGCGTAAAAATGGCAAATGGTATGCTTTTATATCAACAGAGTTTAAAGGAGAGTATGAACCCGTACAAATCGAAGTCACACCACTTGATACTAGCTATTTTGAACTTATATCAGGTCTAAATGAAGGTGACAGTGTTGTCAATAATGCGCTCTTTATGATGGATTCAGATGCACAAATTAACGGTATTTATTAGGAGATTATGATGATAGAAAAACTCATTGCATTCAGTGTTAAAAACCGTTTTTTAGTCTTGATGGCAACCCTCTTTATCATCGTAGGATCCATCTGGTCTATGAAAAACACCCCTCTGGATGCTCTGCCTGACCTTTCACCTCCTCAGGTCATCGTACAGGTGACATGGAAAGGACAAAGTCCAGAAATTATCGAAGACCAGGGAACCTATCCGCTGGTTTCACAATTTCTTGCTATCTCAAACATAGAAACGGTACGTGGATTTTCAACCTATGAAAATGCACTGATCTACATCATCTTTAAAGAAGATACCAACCTTTACTGGGCACGTTCCCGTGTACTTGAACAACTCGCTTCCATCCAAAGTCAACTTCCCAGTAACATGGAAGTTTCTCTTGGGCCGGATGCTTCAGGTGTAGGCTGGGTGTATGAGTATGCCTTGACTTCGCAAACTAAAACTTTGGATGAACTACGAACCTTACAGGACTATTACTACAAATATGCACTGATGGGTGTAGATGGTGTGAGTGAAGTGGCGAGCATCGGTGGATTTGTACCTACCTATCAAATCACCATCAACAATGATGCTCTGGTGCAGTACAACCTCTCCATTAAAGATATCTCGAAAACACTCAAAGACAATAACAATGATACAGGTGGTCGTATCGTTATACAAAATGGATATGAGTGGATGGTACAAGCCAAAGGATACATCAAAGACTTGGATGAGATACGCCAGCTTGTCATCACCACCAAAGACGGTGTACCACTTACACTTTCCCAAGTCGGTCGTGTAGAGATGGTACCTGCGGCAAGAAGAGGTATGGCTGACCTCAATGGGGAAGGAGAAGTTGTCGGTGGTATCGTCATGGTACGCTATGGGGAAGATGTTTATGGTGCACTTGAGCGCATCAATGCAAAGATGGCAGAGCTCAAAGTAGAAGGGGTAGAGGTTGTTACGACCTATGACCGTTCAGACCTTATCACTAAAGCCATAGATACACTAAAAACTACATTGATCGAAGAGAGTATTATTGTTGTCATCATCATCGGGCTTTTTTTGCTACATTTACGCTCTTCACTCATTGTACTCATAGTCTTGCCTCTTACTATCGGTTTGACTTTTTTACTGATGAAAATCTTTGGTATAGGTTCAAACATCATGAGTCTCGGAGGGATAGCCATCGCCATAGGTGCCATGGTAGATGCCTCCATTGTCATGATAGAAAATGCACACAAAGCCATACATAAATTAGAGAACAAATATAGTAGATCGCTCACAGATCATGAACGTATTGCCAGTATTGTCAAAGCTTCACAAGTAGTGGGTCGTCCTATCTTTTTTGCACTGGCTTTGGTAGTTGTCTCCTTCTTGCCTATCTTTGCACTCTCAGGGCAGGAAGGACTTCTCTTTACTCCTTTGGCATTCACTAAAACCTTTGCTATGACAGCAGGTGCACTACTTTCCGTCACCCTTGTACCGGTATTAATGATATACTTTGTGAGGGGAAAGATCATCCCTGAATCCAAAAATCCACTAAACCGTTTCTTTATCTGGCTCTATCACCCTATTTTGATTTATGGGTTAAAACTCAAATATCTTGTCATCCTGCTTGCCATTGGCGTACTTGCTTTTATGGTACCACTTTACCAAAAACTCAACTGGGAATTCATGCCAATGCTTAATGAACAGAGTTTTATGTATATGCCTGTCACACCTTATGGTATCTCTGTAGACCAAAGTAAGGTTTTAACACAAAAAACCGATAAGATCATCAAAAGCTTTCCAGAAGTAGCCACCGTCTTTGGGAAAGGGGGTCGTGCCAATTCTGCAACAGACCCTGCTCCTTTGGGAATGATAGAGACTATTATCACTTTTAAACCAAAAAGTGAGTGGAGAGAAGGTATGACACATGAAAAACTCATGGCAGAGATGGAAGAAGCACTACAGGTTCCGGGACTGGTAAACTCATGGACTTACCCTATCCGTGGACGTATCGATATGTTGCTTTCGGGTATCCGTACCCCTATAGGCATTAAACTCTACGGGAAAGATGCTGAAGGCCTTCAAGAAGTTGCACAAAAGATAGAGAGTAAACTGCGTGATCTTAAAAGTACACAATCTGTATTTTCTGACCAGGCAAGTGCAGGTTTTTTCATTGATATTGACATTGATACAGAAGCCCTGCAGCGCTACAACATTTCAAAATCCGTCATACAGGAATATACAGCTGCTGCCATAGGTGGTAAGAAGATCACAACCATGTATAAAGGCTTGGAACGTTACCCCATAGCACTTCGTTTTGAAGAGGAAGAGAGACGCAACCTTGATGATATACGAAACATACAGGTTAAAACCCCTCTAGGCTTTGTACCCCTATCCACCTTTGCCAAAGTACAATACAGGGAGAGTGCTTCCGTCATCAAAAGTGAGATGGCAACACCTGTTACTTTTATCTATATTACCCCACAAGTAGGTATGAGTGCTACCAGCTACAAAGAAGAAGCCATAGAGGTACTCAAAGATCTACAACTCCCTTCCGGATACTATATAGAGTGGGCTGGACAGTCTGAGTACTTGGCGTCTGCGATGGAGAAGATCAAATGGATCATCCCTACGGTTCTTTTGGTTATTTTGGTACTCATCTACTTTGCACTGGGGCAAATGGCTCCAACCCTCATCATATTCTTCACACTTCCTTTTGCTCTACTGGGTGGACTTATCTACATAGATATGTTACAGTTTAACATGAGTATTGCTGTTATTGTAGGATTTTTAGCCCTTTTGGGTGTTGCTGCAGAGACCGCCATCGTGATGATAGTCTACCTGCAAGAGAGTGTGGAGGAGATGCGTAAAAAAATGGGAGAGAAGTTTGATCACAAACATTTGAATGATGCTATTTACGAAGGTGCTGTACAAAGAGTACGTCCTAAACTTATGACCGTCTTTGCCATCTTGGCTGGACTTTTACCTATTATGTATACCCACGGTGTGGGTTCTGAAGTGATGCAACGTATCGCAGCACCGATGATAGGTGGAGTAGTGAGTTCTGCTGTATTGAGTCTTTTGCTTATACCTATCTTTTATGAAATGTATGAGAAAAAACAATTAAACGCGTAGGGTGGGTTTACCCACCTTTAATAAATATACAAATTTATTTTGACGGTGGATGAATCCACCCTACAAGGAAAAAATATGATAAAAATTATTACTGTAACCCTTATCGCACTAACACTACTCAGCAACTGTTCAGACAAAGATAAAAGCAAATCCATAACAGAGGGTGGAATGAAATGTGGACCTGGGAAATGCGGTGCAAGTATGGTAGACGGTTCTGCTGTACTGGTCAAGAAAAAGATGAATATATTAAAACAGCTAAAAGAAGATGACAACCGACGAAACTGTGTACTCAAAGCCACATCTACCAAAGCACTTTATAACTGTGTACGTATTTTAGAGACAGGCAGGCTAAGTACTAAATGTTCAAGTGACAATACAAAAATGATACCTAAGAAAGAGGTTTCAACTATGAAATGTGAAGCGGGTAAATGTGGAAGTGGTATATAAACTATTTTATAAAATAATTTTGAGTGAGTTGTATTTAGATTTGAATGTTTGGGTAGAGACGCTTACGTGAAGTAAGTGATTGCATCCATCATTCAAAGATGAATGCAAATCACTCAAAATACTATTTCATTGCAGCGATGTGATCTGCAACAGCTTTGATAGCAGCATCATCCATAGAAGCTACTTGACCTTTCATAAGTGCACCCATACCATGCTGGTTAAGTGTACCTGCTTTATAACCGTTAAGTTGCTCAACAGTTTTTGCAGCATCTTGACCAGTAATAACAGCTGATTTACCAAGAGCAGCTTTTTCACCGTTTGCACCATGACAACCAGCACATTTAGCGTATGCAGCAGCACCGTCAGCCATAAGTAGTGTAGATCCAGCCAATAACATTGCGATTGCGATTTTTTTCATTTTTCTTCCTTTTAAATAATTTATCTCTATAGATGATAAACTCAGTTTACCATCTATTCCTCTAATGAAGCAGTTATAAATAGTGTTGCTTAACTTAATATAGTATTAAGTTACAACTTAACAGCTTGGTACGTTACCTGAATCAGATGCAAACTCATGTGCAAAATCATAAATATGTGGAACATATTTGTCTTTTAATTTAACACCTGGGCAAATCTTTGCTGCTTCTTCAGCAAATTTTCCTGCACCCTGAATTTCTTTCCACTCATCTTGTGTATGTTTTGCTGCAAATTTTGCACCAGAGAAACCACATGAAGCTTTCATTTTCTTCATATAAAGCTTTTGCCCCTTTTTAACATCTGCAGAAGCAGTAGTTGAAAGTACAGCAAGTCCAAGTAAAGCAGAAACTGCAATTTTAGTCATTTTAGTCATTTAACATCCTTTTAATTTTAAGATGATGAATGATACCATGGAATTGTGAACAGATTGTGAATAAAAAGAGAAAAAGAGAAGCAGAAAAGAAAAAACTGCTTCAAGAAGTTACACTTATAGTATAGATGTGTTTATTTTAACACTTAGGTACTACGCCATCTTTTGCATACTTGACAGAAAACTCATAAACAGGTTCCCACCATGATGCTTTGATCTTATCGAGTTTTAATCGTGGACAGATCTCCTTTGCCTCTTCTGGGAACTTTCCGTTATCATAGATCTTTTCCCATTCTGCTTGTGTATGATTTCTGGCAAAACGTACACCTGAAAACCTACATTTTTTACGAAACTTTTTCTTAAAAAGTTTTTGACCTTTGCTTGCACCTGCAGTTGCTGTAGTTGGCATACTTACCATAACAAAAAGTGCCAGTGCGACTATTGTCATTATTTTCTTACGACTCAGCATTTAGTGCTTCGCTTGTACTGAATTTCGCACAAATCATTTAGTGATTTGTTGCATTGCATTTTAATACTTATAATTCTTGTCATAGTTAACCCCTGAAGATCCTTATGGCATTCTACACAATTACGTTCATATGCATCTTGTGAAAAGACTCCTATAGTCAAGGCAATACATAAAACTATTTTTTTTACCATTTCAACACCACCTTTGTTCCTTCTCCCTCTTTTGACTCTACTTCTATCTTGATATTATATTCATCAACGATCTTTTTAACAATACTCAAACCTACACCAAAGCCACCTTCGCTTTGATTAAATCTCATATAACGGTCAAACATAAATGGTATCTTCTCTTTATCTATCCCGATCCCCGTATCCCATATCATCAACATACCTTGACGCAGTTTTATTCCTACAACTCCGCCTCGTTTATTATATTTAATGGCATTGGAGATAAGATTGTCGATCACACGGGTAAACTTACGTTTATCTACTATCATCGTTGCATCTTCCAGATCTAATTCATATTTTAATTGCTTAGACTCAGCCAAAATAAAAAAATACTCTGCCCTGTTACGCAACAGAGTATGAAGTTCTATCGTTTCATCATCATTCTCTTGCTCTTGTTCCAACGTCAGATACGTTAGATCTTTATAGAGTGTTGATACTGTTTTAGCAGCAATATTGATACGATTTAGCTTCTTCTTGTTCTTCTCTACCATGATCTCTGTATCCATCATTTCAATGTTTGCAAGTATCGCTGAAAGAGGTGTATTAAGTTCATGCGTTGTATCTTTTATAAACCGGTCAAGCAACATAAGGGAATCACGCATAGGTCTCAAGAATAATCTTGCCAGAAAGAGACCAAATAACATAAAAAGAAAAAATGCAATAAGACCGTAACCTATAATATGTTTCCATATCTCTCCACGCCATATACCATCATCTTCAACTTCTATAATGAGATATTTTGTACCTAAATAATAGGTATCTAATGTTTTTACAAAATGTATATGTTGATCCGTAATATAGATCTCTTCATCAAAACGTATGGATTCATCGCCCAATATAGAAAAGATCTTCTTAAATTCTATATCATAAATAGCTGATCTGAATCGTGGATCTCTTGGGTAAGTGGTTCTTTCATCAAAAAAGTAATGCAGTACTTTAAGTCTTTTTGTTTGTATATAAGCATATTTTGAAAGGGCAGCCCGCTGATCGGAGAGCATCAGTTTCTCTTGACTTTGATAGTAAAAAACTGAGAGTAGTGTGATCACAAAGATGGCCATCGCTACATAAAGTGTTAAGAATCGAAGAAGAGATTTCTTTTCACTTTTCAGTAATGAATTTGTAGCCTTGTTTTTTGATACTAACAATTCTTTCCTTGCCTATGATCTTACGAAGGTTCTTGATATAGGTACGAAGAGCTGTGTCACTAGGCTCTTCATCAAAATCCCATAAATGTTTATAAATACGCTCATGTGCAAGAACTTCTCCCTCTGTTTTCATAAAAAGCTTCAAGAGTCTTGACTCTTTATTCCCTAAGGAAATACTGTTCTCATCAATGATTTTGAGACTTGTATCAACTCTTTAGACTCATGAAAAAAACCTCTTTTAAGCAGGGTCTCTACACGTATCTGTAACTCTTTAAGTGCAAAAGGTTTACGTATATAGTCATCACAGCCACTCTCGAATCCTTTTTCCAGATCATCTACAGAGTCCATAGAGGTAATAAAGATCGCTGGAGCCACAACCCCCTCTGCTCTACTCTCTTTAAGAAGATCAAAGCCATTGATACCGGGGGTATTGACATCTAACAGAAGCAGATCATATTTACTCTCATAAAGTTTCTCCTGTGCTTCGTGTCCATCATAGACACTCACTACTTCGTAACTCTGTTCTTCAAGAAACTCTGTGACTGTTTCATTGAGGTTTGCATCATCTTCCAACAATAATATTTTACTCATCTACAGATACTGCCTTACCCAGCTTTGTAAACGCCCGACACTTAAAGCGCCACTGAGCCGTTCAACTTCTTTGCCATTTTTAAATAAAATAAGTGTAGGAATACTCTGGATACCATACTGTCCGCCTAAAGCCTGTTGTTCTTCTGTATTTACTTTTAAAAACTGTGCCTGAAGAGGCATCGATAAAGCTGCTTCCTCAAATGCAGGAGCCATTTGCAAACAAGGACCACACCAAGGTGCCCAAAAGTCTACAACAACCGGAATGTCACTATTGGCTAAAAATATACCCAGTTTTCCGGCATCTACTGAAACGGGTTTACTGTCAAGAAGTGAATTCTTGCAAGAACCACAATTTGCTTTAGCATACTGCTCTTTTTTAGGAATACGATTTACTTTAAGACAATGTGGACATACAACGTTAATATTCATGAAAAAATTCTCCAATTTAGATTAGTTTTTACTTTGTAAGGTATTATAGCACAGATAGTAAATACAAATTAAATAACTTCGGAAGTAGAGACTTTTACCTCAAGGGCATTTCCTCTGGGCAGTTCCACAGAAAATCAGGTCTCAAAACACAGGTAGACTGCACCTAAAGGTATACACTTTGATAAAGTCTTCACTTCCAAACACAAGGAAAACAAGATGGCAAAACAAGAACTTATAGTCGGTGGCGGATGCTTCTGGTGTACAGAAGCCGTATTTGAACTGCTTAAAGGTGTAAGTGATGTGGAAAGTGGCTATGCAAATGGTCAAACACTTAACCCAACCTACAGAGACATCTGTACAGGAGACACAGGCCATGCAGAAGTCATCAAGATCACTTATGATGACACTGTCATCACTTCAGATACCCTGCTCGATATCTTCTTTGCAGTGCATAACCCTACTACCTTGAATCAACAAGGTGCAGACCGAGGGACACAGTACCGTTCCACTATTCTTTACACAGATGAAGAGACAAAAGAAGCTGCCGAAGCAGCACTGGAAGCAGCACAATCAGACTACAGCGATCCAATTGTCACGACTATTGAACCTCTGGACACATATTATCCTGCAGAAGCCTATCATCAGGATTATTACCGACAGAACTCTATGCAGGGGTATTGTATGGCAGTGATACCGCCAAAGCTGGCGAAGTTGAAAGCAAAGTTTGGAAAGGAGATGGCGTAAGCTATCTTTCTAAAGGATTGTCACTCCGATTCTTGACCTTTCTCTCTTGTTCTTCACTCACATTTGGTATAGAAAACTCAACCTCTCCTGCAATGATGCATCCTTTGCATCCCGGTTCACAATGATGGTGAAGTTTAAGACACCACTCTTTGTCATCACCTTTTGTTCCCATAAATTGACATCCCCAGCCACTAGCCATAATTTATCCTTTTTGACACATTCTTGTCCTTCGACAAGCTCAGTACCTTATCTCAAAGCCATCAGTTGTAAACTCTGCTTCATTAAATATCTCATATTTGACTTCTTCTACAGAACTTAAAGGTGAACCTTCATTAAGTATCTTCATAAAAGTATCAAAATCATCATCAAATACTTCTGCCACTACTTCTACTGTACCATCACTTAGGTTTTGTATGTAGCCTTTGTACTGTTTTTTCATCATGCTTTGCGAAACGAACTTTCTATAAAACACACCCTGTACACGACCAAAGATAATAAATTTATACCATTCCATCTTAAACTTTACACTCATCTTTCAGATTTTGTAAAAATTCTATAATACGTTTCTGAAATAAAATATCGTCTTCATTATCCATACATTCATGCAGCTGCATAAGATATGCCATATCTATCTTTTTACAAAAACGTTTTACTTCTTTAGTCTCTTTTTGTACTAACTGGATAAGATGTTCAAAGTTAAGTCCGTTATTGGTGGTGATCTTCATATGGTATTCATTGACTGTATCTATAAGTAGTTCAGCTCTATCCTGGTCATCACCATAAATACTATAAGCTATCTCTTTGAGCTTTTGTTTCTCACACTCACATATCTCGCCATTGGCTGATATCATCAGTGTCAATATTTTTGCCCTGTACTCTAAAGAGCTATGGTGATACACCAAAAGCTCTCGAAACATTTTCATAACATTACGTTTAAATGTTTTAACCATTCCTATCCTTGCAAACAGACAAAGCATTGCTCTATCACTACATATTATTTAACACCATTTTAACAAAATGAACCCCTAAAGTAAATGAAAAGTCACAGAGTGCCCTAAAATAGGGCTTTAAGCTACTTTCTTCGAGGATATTAGCTTCATCGAAATTACACAAATTTTGCATAGTTATTACACAGTACTTTTTACTACCATTCCAGTAGGTCTTCCGTAATAATCTCATCAATACGCTTTGGGTCCAAAACCTGAATATAAGGCAACCAATATGATAGGGAGTTTCCTACACCATTTTTTATTACGTCATAATTTTAGGTTACTAATTAATTGACTTCAATTTATAAATCTAAGATATAATCAACTAACTAAAAAAATTGGATTAATATGGTAATACTTGGCATAGGAAATGTACTTCAAAAAGATGATGGACTCGGCGTCTATGCATCTACCTACATTAAACAGAACTATACTTTCTCTGAAGATGTAACTATTATTAATGGTGGTGTAGAAGGTATCAACCTGTTTTCTATTATGGAAGAAAATGACCATGTGCTAATTTTGGATT
>NATJ01000083.1 GCA_002085305.1 Epsilonproteobacteria bacterium 4484_65
TTCTGTCGCTGTGATAAGAGGAAGCAAACACGCGCTGTTTCAGCTTGTTTTCTTTTGCCAGCTCAAGCAGCAGCTCCACACCTTCGACTTCATCTTTAAATATCTTTGGCCAGCCAGCATCATACAGAGTTGTAAGTCCAGCTGCTGCATTTTTCTGGATCTGATCTGTTACTCGCTTCTTGATATAGTCCTTGTTCCAGTGAACAAAGTTTTTTAACAGTACGACAAGCTGTGGCGTTTCAATGATCCATCCTGTCGGAACACCATTTTTATCCGTATGAATATAGGAATAGCCGGGAAGCACATCTTTGGGTTTTTTAAAATTTCCGGTTTGTTTCAGAGCTGCAGTATTTGCCCAGCCCGCATGGCCGGAAATTTCAAAAAGCACTACGGCGACATCATCCCCGAAAATCTCATCCAGCAACTCTCGTCTAATGCCCCCTTTGAATACAGCAGGCTTATAGCCAAAACCGGTTATGAATTTGTCATTAGGGTGAGCAGCTTTATAGTCCTTCATTATTTTGATGTGTTCTTCGTAAGTAATAGCTTCCGCCATATCCATACCGGCTGTCATGAGTGCACCGGCTATCAGGTGGAAATGTGAATCAATAAACCCTGGCAGCATCATTTTGCCTTTCAGATTAATGACCTTTGTCTCTTTACCTACAAGTTTCTTCGCGTCTGAGTCTGATCCGACGAATGCGATTTTGTTTCCCTTGACGGCCACCGCTTCAGCCCACGGCATAGTTTTATTGACAGTATAGACTTTTCCGCTTGTGAAAACGTAGTCTGCTGTCGGAGCGGTGCCACTTTGTGCGTTACAAGCTATGCTTGAAGCCGCAAGTGATAGTATGACAAGTGCTGAGCGAAATGTATTTCCGATTTCTTTCTTCATTGAGTATTTCCTTTGTTTATGTGTGGTTCTTAAAGTTCCTAACGGCCGACTTAAGGGACAAGTTTAGGAACTTTATTTTTAATTGAAATCAAGTGGACTCTTTGGGTTTTTCAGAGGGTTCACTCGTTAGTATGATAACAATACATAGTTTCACAAAAGTTTCAGAGATAATCTAGTAATGAAGAAAAGAGTTGCGACCAGTTAGCATGACCAAATTCATCTCGTGGAAGAATGAGTACATATAATACTGTGTATATAAAGGCAGCGGGGAAAAGAAAACGGTTTATCCAGTCCATCCTTAGTGCTAATTTTTCCATCCCCTTGTCTACCAATTGTGCTGTCACGATAGAGTGTATCAATGCGAAAAAGACTAGTACTGTGGATACAAGTATGAAGATATCAAGTCTTGTTAAGTAGGAAACTGAAGGGATGCTATTGGAAATAGCGAATTTGTAGGCAATAAGCGTTAACATGGATGTCGTTGAGATACCCACCTGTGCGCCCTGCTGTTGGGGTGGAATCCAGAAAATCGTCATAGACATAATAACGATAAAAATAAGAGGTAAAATGATATGCAGCCAATAGTATCCAAGTTTACGTTTAACTATGATTTTAAAGCTTACAGCAGGATCTCCTCCTGCTGTACTGATCGGTTTATACGAGACTGCATTAAAACTATGTCCTACAATATTCCAGTCAGGAAGAGAAAAACTATCTCCGATATAACCTGCCTCATCATGCAAGGGTTTGATTTGGATATCGTTACGGTGGAGCATATCCACAGATACCAGTACAAGCTCAATCGTTTGTACGTCAAAAGGAAACTCATTCAAAACTAGAGCCTGAGAAAAATCTCCTACCATTCGCTGAAAAAATGTCACTTTCCCTTCTGGAGAGATATATGCTATGCGAGGAAATGTACGGCGTAAAAATGTCTCATTGGCAAATTCCATATTGGGATGCCAGATATCATCTAGTTTGATTTTTCGTTCACTCTTCCCGTCATGGGCCAAACGTTTATCAACCCATTCAAGTTCAAAGAAAACATTGGCATTAAAACTTTGGGAAGCCCCTTCTATTTCATTGATATCAAGTAATTTCATCGTCACACTGACAATAACAGGGCCCTTGGATGTATCGGGTGGACTTGTTAACGTTTCTACTTGAGAGAAAGAAGTGCTTAAGATCATGATAAAAAGAAAAATTATTTTATGTATCATATTAGAAGTATAGTCGACAATAGTTTCACAAAAGTTTCATTCCCTTGTTTTCAAAGGGTCTAAGAGTACACTAAGTTTTTATCTTCATTATATTTGTTATGATTGCCTATTAAAATTGGGGAAACATACATAAGATGATACTAGAATATCTTCTACTCTTATCTATCTCTATAAGTATGCTTTTGAGTACAGATAAAATACAGGATAGCCCTGTAGCACTCTCTACATTGAACTACGAGTATCATCTCGAGAGACAGAGTCTGGAGATTCAAGATATCTTTCAAAAAAAATTAAGCTGGAAAAAACACAACTCATCTACTTTTAAACTGCTATCACAAACAAGTCCGGTCTGGTTTAAATTTACACTTGACCCCTCAAGTCCCCATAAGAATTTTCTACAGATAAACAGTGAATTTATCTACCTCTGTGAAGTCTATCTGTTCCAAAATGAAAGCCTGCTCAAACAGTATGCTTTTGGTGCTGGTGTAGAAAATGAACTCAGAAATACTGAACTGCCTCAGAGGCTTGTTCCCTTGGACAAGAGTAACTACCCGACACATATTTACATCAAAATATTTACGATGCCTACACTCTCTGTCTCTTTTGTGCTGAGTGATACAACACAAACACTTGCATTTTTGGAAAACAAATCATTTTTCAATGGGATCTTTTATGGCATTCTTCTCTTTTTATTCATTTACAATTTTATACTCTATCTCTATACACAGTACAGTGCCTATATTCCGTATTTGAGCTATATTTTCGGTATCACATTCTATTTTCTCATTCTTGATGAGTATTATATTTTTTCGATTTGGCCTGCTTTATACGATATCTATTTAATACTGTTTGAATTTTTTTCCATGATCATAATTGTGAGTATGATCCTTTTCCCTATCGTACTGCTTAAGCTCAAAAAACAGTACCCAACTGTGCATAAAATACTTATGCCACTCCTTGCACTCTACATCATACTGCTACTTGCGAGCATGTATACAGAACACTATGGGTACATAGCGTATTATCGGAACCTCTATAAAATAACATCATCTGTGTCGATCATACTGTTAATGGCAGTCCTTTTTATGGCTCTTGATCTTGCTCGCAAAGGTAAACGCATTGCGATCATGTACAGTATTGCCTGGAGTATTCTTATTTTGGCTGTGGTCAACTATATTGGACAGAACATTATTTTGGATTCGAATATATTGGATGCTAGAACCTATTTAATGCTTGCGATTGTACTAGAAGGATTACTCTTTTCATTCATTTTGGCTTACCAAATTCGAGAATTGAGTGAGAGTAAGAGTCAACTGGAAAAAGTAGTTATAGAACAGACAAATATGGTACAGACAGAAAGAATGTTCACTCAAATCGCACATCAGTGGCGTTCACCTCTCAACACGATCAACGCTATTGTTTTTGAGCAAATGATGCAAAAAGAGTTACCAGATAAAAAGTCTTGGGAAAGTACACTTAATAGCATAGAAGACCAGACACACTATCTTTCCAAAACCATTGAAGATTTTCAGTATCTGCATTCACCCACACAGGGAAAGAGATCTTTTTCTATCTCAGAAGCTGTAAATGAAAGTTTGAAACTGCTCGCTACTGAGCTTAATGATAAAGAGATAGAAATAAGTATAAATATTGATGAAGACCTGACCCTGGAAGGTATAAAAACACACTATATACAGGTACTACTTATACTTCTGAACAATGCTATAGACGTATTATCAAAAAAAGAGGGTCAAAAAAAGATTATTATCGAGAGTAAAAGAGACAAAAATTATGTTTTACTTACTCTGGAAGATAATGGTGGCGGAATTGAGAAGTCCAATTTAGATAAAATATTTGATTTATATTTCTCAACCAAAAAAGAGAGATCAAATATGGGAATGGGGTTATTTATGGCTAAAAAATTTATGGAAATAAGTTTAAACGGTTCACTGGAAGTTAAAAATGGTAGAGAAGGTGCATGTTTTACTCTTGGATGTTGCCATGTATGATGTGAGTTTACTTTATATTGAAGATGATACCAAGGCGCAGGAACACTATGCTAAAGGGTTTTCTACACTATTCCATAAGGTATATCTGGCTTCTGATTCCAGGAGTGGTTTTTCACTTTACCAAAAAGAAAAACCTGATATCCTTCTGGTTGACATAGAACTGCCTGATGAAAGCGGACTCTCCCTCATCAAAAGAATTAGACAAAAAGATCAAGAGACTATTATCGTCATACTCTCAGCTTTTTCACAACAAGAGAAACTGCTTGAAGCTATTGGTCTTGGACTTTACCGTTACCTTATAAAACCTGTACGAAACACAGAACTTCTCTCTGTTTTAAAAGAAAGCATAGAAATAGTACAAAGCCATAAAAGTAACCCTATACTATTATGTCAAGGTCTTTCTTGGCAGAGTGATGCTTGTTTACTATATGAAAATGAAAATGAAATACCTTTAAGTAAACGTGAAAACGCTCTGATCTCTCTACTTTACAGTAACAGAAACAAGATCTTTTCTTTAGAAGATATAGCCTACTTTGTATGGGAAGAAAGGGAACCAAGCCAACAGGCGATCAAAAATCTCATTAACAGACTACGTAAGAAAGTTTCTGTTGATTTTATTAGAAATCATTATGCTGTAGGGTATCAGTTGTGTGGGTAATATTATCTCATATTTTGAAACTTTCTTGAAACTATGTTTAACTATGATTGCATTATATAAACAAGGAGTTTTTATTATGAAAATACTTAATTTAAAATCTATACTTTTGGTATTGTTGCTAATCTCATCTCATTCACTTTATGCTGAAGAAGCCATAGATGCCTCAGATCCGACAAAAGTCTATACCTATGCCGGTGGGGGTGTAAAATATACCGACTATACCAACGATGAGAGTATGACCGAGATAAGAACCATAGGAAATATCGCACTTTCAAACAATGATATGCTGATGTTTGAGATTGGTTATGGGTGGCATGATGGTGATAAAGTTGAGGGTCATAAGTCAGCCATTACCAATGGACGTTTGCGCTGGTTCCACCTTTTTGAGATGGATTACTCCGTAACAAGCGGATACAGAGGCTGGGCTACACAGATAGATATGCAAATTGCAGGTGTGATGAAAGGAACAGATGGACAGAACACACTTTCCATAGGTGCTTTACCCGCCTTCGGTATCAATGAAAAGTGGAGTCTTTTTGTTCCTATGAACCTGGTAAATTCCTGGGACAAAGAGTTTAAAAATTATAACGGCATGGGAATCAATATTTCTCCTCTTTTAGTTTATGGTGCTGATTGGTGGGAAGGGTCATATGTACAGATCTGGCCGGGGTATACTTACTTTATATCTGGTGAATTAGGAGATAAAGAAACGGGGTCAGGAAACCTTGATATAACAACCGGTGGTGCCATTACCGATACCGTCATGTGGTCTCTGACTTATCAGAAAAATTTTGATGTGGATTTAAAATCATTTAAGAGAGGTGTAGATACGG
>NATJ01000084.1 GCA_002085305.1 Epsilonproteobacteria bacterium 4484_65
CCAAGATAAGATTAGTGTATTTTTATCTCCGAAATCTGCTGTAGCAGAATCCTTTAGAAATTTACGTACCAATTTGCAATTTATGGAAAGAGACAAGAGTGCCCAGGTCATCGCAGTGACCTCGACCGTAGGAGGAGAAGGGAAAACAACAATCTGTATAAACCTAGGCGGGATCATGAGTATGGCAAACAAGAAAACAGTCATACTCAATCTTGATATGCGAAAACCGACACTGCATCAAAAATTCGGACTTCAAAATACAAAAGGCATGAGTACCCTATTGTCAGGGAATACGGCTTTAGGTGAAGTAATACAGTATACAGAATATGAAAACTTAGACATTATCACTTCGGGACCTGTACCACCAAACCCAAGTGAACTGATACAGGGTGAACTGATGGAAAGAGTGCTGGAAAAGTTAAGAGAAGTGTATGATATTATCATCCTTGATACCCCTCCGATAGGACTGGTGACAGATGCAAGAACTTTGATGCATTTTGCAGATACGAGTATCTATGTACTGCGAGCAGATTATTCTAAAAAAGGTTTTTTACGTAGTATAGAAAAACTCTCCAAAGAAGATATCCCTGGGTTAGGGATCTTGCTCAATGATGTCAAAATGAGTAGAAATGGTTATGGTTATGGCTATGGCTATGGCTATTATGAAGAAGAGAAAAAATGATCTTACCTTTTTTAGAAAAACAGAAAGAAGAAATGAGACTTTTTTTAGAAAAACAAAAGATAACACTTCCTTTTTTTAAAAAACAAAAAGAAAAAACGAGAGGTCCTGTTCTGAAGCTTGATCTTCATTCCCATTTCATACCGGGGATCGATGATGGTTCACAAAGTATAGAGGAGAGTTTGACCCTTCTAAGAGGAATGGAAGCTTTGGGTTACGAGAAAGTGATCACTACACCACATATTATGATAGATGTCTACCGCAATACACCAAAGATCATTAAAGAGGGATTGCTTACTTTACAGGAAGCGGCAAAAGCTGAGGGGATTCAACTAGAGATAGAGGCTGGGGCAGAGTACTATCTGGATGAAGGGTTCTATGATCATCTGCATAGTGGTGAAGTGATGAGTATCAAGAACAAATATCTTCTTTTTGAGACCTCTTATATTTCGAAGCCCATACAGGTCGAAGAGATGATCTTTGAGATAGGTGCTGCAGGGTATATACCGCTTATGGCACATCCTGAACGTTACCGCTATGTAACGGATCCTTTAAAAGAGTACAGCAGATTTAAAGAACTTGGTGTACTCTTTCAGGTTGACCTGAACTCTATTGGCGGGTATTATGGAAAAAGTGCAAAGAAAAATGTTGATTTTTTAAGTAAACACGGCATGATAGATTTTCTGGGGAGTGATACGCACCATAAAAGACATCTGGAATCACTCTCAGATGTCTTTATGTCAGATGCTTATGCAGATATTTTTACTAACAATAAGATACGTAATGATGAGCTTATCTAGCCCTGCACTAAATTTAATATTATAATAATGGAGTATTCTACTATGCATATTTTACTTATAAACATCAATCCTGTGGTCTCTAGACTTATCTCTTTTTGTATGCGTAACGACAATATGAACCTTGAAGAAGTTCATGATGTGGGGGATGTGGCACGGGATAGATATGATATTATATTTGTCGATGAGGCATCTTATGGCGATGAAACCGAAGCGCTTTTAGCGAATCTCATTATGAGAAAAAAAGTTTTTTTATCAAGCAGTGATGAAGCAGGTGATGTACTAAGACTTTTTGACACTGTCATTAAAAAACCTTTTTTACCTTCACAGATTACAGCTGTACTTGAGAATTTGGAAGAGGATGATACTTTAGACGTATTTACAGAGATGCCTTCTATTTTCCCTCTTTCCAGTGATGAAGTAAGGGGTGAAGAGGTGGAAGATAGTGTAGATGAGATGCTGGAGGAAGAGGAAAAAGAAGGTATTTCAGTACTTGACAGTAATGAAATAGAGAAGATCAAAGCACTTTTAGAGATGGAAGAAGAGGTTGAAGCTGTAAGTGATGAAGAGTATGAGAGTCGTAAAGTAGAAGTCATAAAGCAGCAATTGATAGCCGATGGTTTAGAGATAGTAGATGAAGATGAATATGTTGAAGCGTTGAGCAAGAAGCCTTTAGCCGGGAAAGATGAAAAATCATCCGAGAAAAGCGACAATGCCGCAGGAACGAGGACAAAAAAGATAAAATCCCCCAAGAATGAGAATAAAAAGAATCAATCAAAAAAGAGTAAAAAAGATAAAAAGAAAGAGGTAGAAGTTTTTACCTTTGAAGAGGCACTTTTAGCAGCGATTGAGGGAATGAAAGTGAAAAAAATAAAAAAACTTCTCAAAGGTGCAGAAATAACGATCAAAATAAATTTTAAGGACAAGAAATAGATGCAAGATCTACAAAAAGGTGCAATTTTAGTGCTTTCCGGTCCAAGCGGAGCAGGGAAAAGTACCATCATCCAGGCCGCTTCTGAAGAGATAGGTGAGTATTATTTTTCTATCTCTACTACTACACGCAGTCCAAGAGCCGGGGAAGAAGATGGCAAAGATTATTTCTTTGTCACAAAAGAGAGTTTTGAAGAAGATATTAAAGCAGGTAATTTTCTGGAGTATGCACAAGTGCATGGCAACTACTATGGTACCTCTTTAAAACCGGTTAGAGAAGCACTTGAAGAGGGAAAACTGGTACTTTTTGACATAGATGTACAGGGACATCGTTTGGTAAGGGAAAAAATGAATGAGATCACTACTTCGGCTTTCATTACACCTCCTACTCTGAATGAGTTGGAAACTAGGCTTCGTGCGAGATGTACAGATGAGATACTAGCAGTAGGAGAGTATGATTTTATAATTATCAATGATACGATAGATGATGCAGCTAAAAAGTTTGTTATTGTTGCTAAAGCGGCTAGATTGAAACAAAGTCAGGAAGATGAGGAGAAATTTATCACACATTGGCTGGGTTAGCTTGGGTTAATTATTTTTAAGTATAATTATTAAAATTTTAAAATTACATCATGTTAGGTGTAGATAAAGGATGAACTATGGGTATGCCGAGTATGCCGGAACTATTGATCGTTTTAGCGATCGTTGTGCTTCTTTTTGGAGCAAAAAAGATCCCTGATCTTGCAAAAGGTATGGGAAAAGGTATTAAAGACTTTAAAAAAGCTATTAAAGAGGACGAAGAAGAGCCTAAAGAGATCGCTACTAAAGAAGAGCCAAAAGTTGAAGCACCAACTGAAGAGAAAAAAAGCGAAAACGCTTAATTCCAATGCCACATCTTTGTGGCACACTTATGTCGTAGATTCTTTTGCGACTCTACACTCCCTAAACTCCCATCGAATGGTATAGTATGAAATTAAAATCACAGATCAATCAAGTTATTAAAGAAGCTTTTTCTAAAGCAGGTATAGAGCACGAACCTATGAGTGTATCTGAAGCAACCAAAGCAGAGTTTGGTGATTATCAGTTTAATGGTGCAATGGCACTCTCTAAGAAGCTTGGTAAAAATCCGAGAGAGATAGCGACTGAAATCTTAAATAATTTAGATTTTACAGGACTTTTGGCTAAAGCAGAGATAGCAGGTCCAGGGTTTATAAACCTTTGGCTTAATCCCTTATGGATAGCTTCACAATGCAAAGTAGCAGCCAAAGACAGTAGATTAGGGGTAGGAAAACGTGAAACACCTATCAAAGTAGTGGTGGACTACTCTGGTCCAAATATGTCAAAACAGATGCACGTAGGGCATTTGCGTTCGACGATCATCGGTGATACGCTTGCGAATCTTTTAACTTTTTTAGGTGATGAGGTGATCCGTCAAAATCACATCGGGGATTGGGGTACACAGTTTGGTATGCTCATCGCTTATCTCGAAGAGATGGGTGAAGATGGTTCAGTAAGCTTGAAAGACCTTGAACAGTTCTACAAAGATGCAAAAGGCCGTTTTGATGCAGATGCAGATTTTGCAGACAAAGCAAGAGAATATGTCGTCAAGATACAGAGTGGTGATCAGCACTGTCTCAATCTTTGGCAGAAATTCATCGATATTTCACTGGGGCACTGTGAAGATGTCTATGACAAGCTCTGTGTCAAGTTGACAAGAGAAGATGTCAAGGCGGAAAGTTTTTATAATGAGGATCTTCCACAGGTCATAGAGGATCTTATCAGTCAGAATCTTCTTAAAGAGAGTGATGGCGCACAGTGTGTTTTTCTGGAAGGAGAAGAGATACCGGTGATCGTGCAAAAGGGTGATGGAGGGTATCTGTATGCTACCACTGATCTGGCAGCCTTACGTTACAGAGCTAATGTCCTTGGAGCCAAACGTATCTCTTATGTGGTAGATGCAAGACAGGCGGCTCATTTTAAGCAAGTCTTTAAGGTAGCCAAGGAATCAGGCTTTGTGGCAGAAGATGTCAAGCTTGAACACATTGCATTCGGGACCATGATGGATAAGGGCGGTAAACCGTTTAAAACACGTGATGGGGGAACTGTAAAGCTCATAGACCTGCTTGATGAAGCGGTTGTCAAAGCTAAAGAGACTATCAATGATAAAGATAATTACTCGAAAGAAGAAGTAGAAGCATTAGCGAAGATCATCGGTATCGGAGCGGTCAAGTATGCAGATCTTGCGATTAACCGTGAATCTAACTATATCTTCAACTGGGACAAGATGCTCTCTTTTGAGGGGAATACCTCACTCTACATGCAATATGCCTATGCAAGGATCCAAAGTATCTTTAGACGTTTTGACGGTGAGATCATAGGTGATATCATCATAGGTGATGCACTTGAACATCGCTTGAGTGTAATGCTGCTTCGTTTTGAAGATGTGCTTTACCGTGCAGCTGTGGATGCAGCTCCAAATCAGATCACGACTTATTTGTATGAACTGGCTACACTCTTTATGCGTTTTTATGAGCAAAACCCTATATTAAAAGAGGGTGTAGATGAAGAGACGAAAATGAGTCGTTTACAGTTGGCTGATCTGACAGCTAAAACCATCAAACAAGGTTTGGATATACTTGGTATCCAGGTTGTGGATAAACTATAAAAGTAAATCACACGAAGTGTGTGTCTGTCCGTTGTGAACGACCTTGTAAGCGATCGACTTGAGAACAACGACGATTTTTGAAAAAGGAAAATTCATATGAAAGCACTCATAATACTAGCAATATTAGCGACACTAACCATTATCTTTTTTCAATATACGCGATCTAAAGATTTAAAAAAATTATTGATTGCATTAGGTTCATTTGGGCTTATTGTCTCTTTGGGAGTTATAGGTAATCTTACACGGCAAGTAATACCACTCTTTTTGGCACATATTGTTTTAATGATAGCAGCTTGGGGTGGGTTGATTTTATATCTCATAAGAGATAGATATTATTGGTGGGTTATTTTTTCACCTGTAGTAACGATAGGACTTTTTTTACTGCTTGAACTTTTAACCGGTTCAGGGCATGAGATCCGTTAAGCAAACGACAACTGCTTGTCGTTTGTAGGATCGAAACCAAAGTGGTCGTAACGTAGTAAAGCCACGACGGAGAATCACCTTGTTACGCAGGATCAATATCTCTCTTCTTTTGATTCTCAACGAGTTCACTTAAAAATGTTTCAAGTGAATAGCGTTGTCTGTACTCAGGGATCATAATATGGATCAGAATATCACCCAGGTCAGCCACGACCCACTCATCACTCATATCTGAAGCAAGAAATGCATCACCTTGTGCTTTTAACTCTTTTTTAAGATGCTCAGCCAGTGCAATGGTATGTTTTGTGTTAAGTGAGTTTGCGATCACTACACGTTTAGCGATGTAATCAGCATCTTCAAGGTTAAATACCTCTATCTCTTCAGCTTTTTTATCGTCAAGTATTTTTACGATATTCTCTATTCTTTCTTCTATTGTCATTTACTTTTGTCCTTTATTATCTCTTTAACCGAGTGTTGAATTTTTTTGTCAACATAGTGTAAATCTTTTGCAGCTCTTATATCTGTTGAACTCATTGGTGCATCAAGTACTAAGATTTTCCATTCTCGAAGACTTTTAGTCTCCAGAGGATGCTTTTCTCTTGTAACGATAACCCATATAATATGGGCATTGAGCCATTCAAAGTTGTGCCACTTTGTCAATGTTGACAAATTGTCAGAACCGATGATGAGATATTTGACATCATAGACTATGTTGAAATGTTTTATACTCTGTGCGGTAGTCGTACTTTTACCCTCTTTTATCTCATAATCATCTACGATAACATTGGGAATGTCATCAAAAAGTATATGACACCATGCTAAACGCTGTTCAGCATTTGCCAGTGAAGACGTTTTAAAAGGGTTTAAGTAGGCTGGTACGACAAGCAATTTATCGATATCTAAACTTTTTATCGCCTTTTCAACGATACGTTGATGTCCTAGGTGTGGAGGGTCGAAACTCCCACCAAACATTGCAACCACCTGCTTGCCTTCTTTAACCAAAAGATAACCTCATTTAGTGTAAACTTGTGTAATTTTAGCATAAAAACGCTTCTATGTAGTTAGGAATATTTTTAAATCATAAGGGGAGAAAATGGCTGTAAAAGTAGCAATTAACGGGCTTGGAAGGATCGGTAGATGTGTCGCACGTATCATAGCAGATAGAGACGATGTTGAACTGGTGGTAGTGAATGCAAGTGGTACACCGGAAATGTTGGAGTACAATGTGAAATATGACTCTGTACACGGTACACGTAAAGATGTAAAGGTGAGTGAGGGGTACTTAAACATTGGAAAAGACAAGGCAAAGATCCTTACAGAGCGAGACCCTGCAAAATTGAATTTTTCTGACTATGGTGCTGAAGTTGTTTTGGAATGTACAGGTGCCTTCCTAACACAAGAGAGTGTACAACCTTATATCGATAATGGTGTAAAAAAAGTTGTCTTCTCTGCACCGGCTAAAGATGATACAGCCACTTTTGTGATCGGTGCAAATGAAGAGGAGTATGCCGGTCAAGCGATCGTTTCAAATGCAAGTTGTACTACCAACGGTCTGGCTCCCGTAGCAAAAGTCCTTGATGATGTATTTGGTATAGAGAGCGGTTTAATGACTACGATCCACTCTTATACTGCTTCTCAACCTATCTTGGATACTAAACATAAAAAAGATCCAAGAAAAGGACGTTCAGGGGCAGTGAACCTTGTGCCAACGACTACAGGTGCAGCCAAAGCCATCGCAAAAGTATTGCCAAGCCTTGCAGGTAAACTCAATGGTCAGGCCATTAGAGTACCTACGCCGGATGTTTCTATGGTGGACTTGACGGTTACATTAAAGAATGATGCAACCTTGGATGAGGTGAAAGCAGCGTTTAAAACTGCCAGTGAAGGTTCTCATAAAGGTATCTTGGGTGTAGATGAAGAGTATAGGGTTTCTCAAGATTTTGTAGGGGAAGAGCTTAGTACAGTAGTTGCCATGGATACTATCCAAGTCATTGGCGGCAATATGGTCAAAGTGCTTTCATGGTATGACAATGAGTGGGGATACTCATGCCGTTTGGTAGATATGGCTGTACACATTAGCAAATAAGGGGAGATGATGAAAACAATTAAAGATCTAGATATAACAGGTAAGAGGGTATTTATACGTTGTGATTTTAATGTACCGGTAGATAGTGATGGCAATATTTCAGACGATAGAAGAATTCGTGCTGCTTTACCAACGATCCGCTACTGTCTTGAACGTGATTGTAAAGTGATTTTGGCATCACACTATGGTCGACCTGAAGCAGGTAAATTTGAAAAAGAGTACTCTTTGGCTATTGTGCTTACCAGATTACAGGCGCTTTTAAAACTTGCTTCAAGTATCCAACTGGCAAACGATGTTGTAGGTGACGATGCTAAAGCAAAAGCAGCCTCTTTGGAAGCAGGTGATGTTCTATTGCTTGAAAACCTTCGTTATGAAGCCGGGGAGACAGCAAACGATGAAGCATTTGCAAAAGAGTTGGCCAGTTTTGCTGATGTGTATATCAATGATGCTTTTGGTGCATGCCATAGAAAACATGCCTCTATTTATGCAATGACCAAAGAGTTTGACCATGAACATAAAGCAGCAGGTTTCTTAATGAATAAAGAGGTGACTTTCTTCCATAAAGTCATTGAAGAGCCTATTCGTCCTTTTGTTGCTATTGTAGGGGGAAGTAAGGTTTCAGGTAAACTAAAGGCTTTGACCAATCTCATTAAAAAGGTTGATAAAATCATCATTGGGGGAGGTATGGCATTTACTTT
>NATJ01000085.1 GCA_002085305.1 Epsilonproteobacteria bacterium 4484_65
AGTGATTTCCATCTAAGACCTTTTTTATCTTAATTTAGCAGACTCTTTCTTAAAGGAAGTATTAAAAAAGTGGTATTTTTCTCTTTTGATACCATTGAATGATCTTTTCCCATGCATCTTTCGCACTGTCGACATGGATCAATACATCAAGATCAGAAGTTCCTATAACTCCTTCTTCACTTAAAAACTCAAAATTTACTGCTCTTTTCCAATACTGTTCACCCACCAATACAACAGGAATAGGATCGTTTTTTTGGGTTTGGATCAGCGTGAGTATCTCAAAAAGTTCATCAAATGTTCCCAGACCACCTGGAAAGATGACCAAAGCTTTTGCACGGTGTAAAAAATGGAGTTTTCTAATAGAGAAATAGTAAAATTGAAAACAGAGATCAGGGGTGATGTAGGGATTTGGGAACTGTTCATGCGGTAGTTCAATGTTGAGTCCTATAGATTTAGCACCTACATCAAAGGCACCTCGATTGGCCGCTTCCATAATGCCTGGCCCACCTCCTGTCATCAATGTTACACGACAATCTTCAGGTCCCTTGCCACTCTCACCAACCAGTTTACCGAATTGACGTGCCTCATCATAATAAATACTCTTTTTAACCATACGTTCTGCTACTCCCAAAGCAGTCAAAAGTTTCTCTGAGTGTGGCGACTCTTCCAGTTCTCTCTCCACTTTTTTAAGTTTTTCGATCGCGCTGTCAGTTTCAATGATACGGGTACTTCCAAAGACAACTATGGTATTGTCGATACCATGTTCCTGCATCTTGACTTCTGCTCTAAGATAATCCAGTTGAAGTCTTATTCCTCTTGCCTCATCTGAATCTAAGAAAGAGATATTGTCTTCAAGAACCTGATAACTGGGACTCTCCATGATCTTTTTGACCTGTTTAGGTGCGTTAGGATCTTCTTTTTTAGATTTTGGTCTCTGCCAGGGAAACAGGTTATTATTGTTATTGTTCTCTTTTGATTCTTTCTTCATGATGGTATCCTCTATAAAGATTATACATTTTTTTGGTTAAGACAGTTTACAATCATGTTATAATTTTTTATATTAATTCAAAAGGTAAACCATGAAAAATATAGCCATACTCTGTTCAGGCGGTGATGTTTCAGGAATGAATGCTGCATTAAAACGTTTTGTTGAATACAGCATAGCAAAAGGTCTTACACCATATTTCGTGAATCATGGCTTTGAAGGTTTGATAGACAATAAAATAGTTAAAGCTGGCTACAGTGATGTCGCAGGCATCATCTCCCGTGGTGGTACCAAAATACACACATCACGTTCAAAACGATTTATGGAGAAAGCATACCGTAAACAGGCTCTTGATAACCTCAAGTCTCATCAAATAGAGTATCTGGTCGTTATGGGTGGAGACGGTTCGTTTAAAGGGATGCAGAAACTGAGTGATGAGAGTGAAGGTATAGAATTTTCCGGTATTCCCTCTACTATTGATAATGATATTGCCGGTACAGAATACTGTCTGGGTGTAGATACGGCATTGAATGTCAATAAGTATGCTATAGACTCCATACGTGATACAGCCTCTTCATTCTCTCGAGCCTTTGTCGTAGAAGCGATGGGAAGAGAGTGTGGCTATCTGGCCCTTGTCTCAGCACTTACCTCTGGAGCAGAGATGTGTCTGATACCTGAGATCCCTTATGATCTGGATAATTACAAAGCGTGCTTTCAAAAGCAGATCAGAGAGGGTAGGACGTATTTTATCGCTGTGGTCTCTGAAGCTTTAAAAAATTCAGAGCAGATCGCCCAGTGGTTTGAAGAAGAGATAGGTATCGAGTCTCGCGTAATGGTATTGGGGCATATACAGCGTGGTGGAAACACTACTGTCCATGACCGTCTTATGGCTTTTCATTTTGTGACGCATGCCATAGATGGTCTTCTTGAAGGGAAAAAATGCAGTATTATATGTTACAGTGGTTGTGGATTTCATCACAAGCATATAGATGATGTTGCTTTTAAAAAATATCAGATCAACAGTGATCTATTGAAACTTGGTATGGAGTATGGTCATATCAGATAGATCATCTATCATGAGTTAACAGTTTTTTATAGCTTTTATAAAAAGCTATATTTATCAAAGCACCTATCATGGCAGCAATGGTGTCTTTTTGTGCATCCCACACATCTCCCTGTGTTCCCAAAAATGCGATGCCAAGTTCCGGATTAAAGGTGATTGCTGCAAGCCATTCAAGTATTTCATATAGCGTAGAAATAGAGACTATCATCGTAAAGGTAAAGAGTAAAGCTGTTTTAATACTGTTTAGACCAGGAGTGATCATTTCAAAAAGTATTCTGAAAAGAAGTAAACCAAAGAGAAAATGCACCAATCGGTCAAAATGGTTCCTCTCAAAGCCAAAAAACTGTGTAATAACATCAAAATGTTCCATCTCAGCATAGGTATAATGGGTTCCTAAAGAGTGTAAAGAGGCAAAGACGAGTAGTAAAATGATACTTATGAGACTATAGTGATGTTTTTGATCCATCCATACGATGAAAGGGAAAACGAGGAATACCAGCACATTTTCAAGAAGCCAATCATTAGGATATTTGGGGTTTATAGCCATGATGATCCAGACAAGCACATAAATGGCATAAACAAGTTTGTGTGACTTTGGCATGATAAACTCCCTTTTTATTTTTGTATTATAGCATTAACTCGAATTATGCAATAGAAAAGCAATTACTTTACAGTATATAAAACTGCTTTTTCCATATGGAACGTAATGCGTGCTATATGATGACTAACCCGAATAAGCCACCTGTCCGCTTCAAGCTTGCTGGTTCCCAATGGTATATTGATTTCATCTTTAGCCATTTTTTCTGTTATCATATTTCTATAGGACTCCATAGATTTCATAATGAGTTTTTCGTTCGTCCGGGCATACTTTCTGGCATCGGAAAATCTTTTGGAAGAAATGGCAGAGATAATTTTATTATTTCCCGTGATCAAATGTTGATGTTCAGTGTGAAGATCAGGAGATTTTTTTACAAGTCTGGCTCTGTACTCCTCCTCTTCACAACGTTCATGAAGGCGTTGTTCATGGTCGAGTATATGTATCAGTGATATCAGTTTTTTCCACCTGGCATCTTTTTCCTTCTTTGGATTTATCTCATCGATATAGTGATGTGTTTTATCCAGGGATGATTGCAGTAATGCCAGATCTGCTTTTTTGCCAAATTCAACATCTCCCAGGATAAAATTTATATGTTGTAGAAGTGCAATGAACTCATATTGCGCCGAGATACGTGCAGCTTCCAGTGCCAAATTAGGCTCTTGAAGCAATCTTTTATCCAGTTTTTCTGTAAATATTGGCTCTTTGGAGGGGATGACCTTTTCTATGAGATGTGCAAATTGATGGGTAAATGGCAGAACGATCAGGACACCCAGTACATTAAAAAAAGTATGAAAAGCAACGAGGCCTATTTCTGCATTTTGCATCAAAGCACCCGGTGCCAAAGCATCCCATAGATAGATATAGGGTGCGATCAGAAAGATGGCCATCACTCCGGTGAATATGTTGTAGATAACGTGGGAAAAACCTGTTCTTCGGACATTCACCGATCCTCCTATGGTAGCTATTAGAGCAGTCGCTGTGGTTCCGACATCCATACCGATAACCAGTGCTGCTGCCTGCTCGAAGTTGATCGCATTGGCATAAAGTGCCGTCAGTGTTGCTGCAACACCTGCACTTGAAGACTGAGTGATGAGTGTCGCAATAATACCCAGTGCAACCAGTTTCAGTATACCTAACAGTGAATCTGAAGGCAAGTTTTCAGGAGTGATGATCCCTTCAAAACCACTCATACCTTCTTGCAGTAAGGAAATCCCAACAAAGATCAAACCAAAACCGGCCAAGGTATAACCAAATGAAGCCATTTTATCTTTAAAAAAAAGTTTGAGTATCACACCAAGAAGTATGACAGGTAGGACAATCGTCCCAAGCTGGAGTTTAAAACCAAGCAGGGCAACCATCCATCCGGTAATTGTAGTACCTATATTGGCACCAAATATGATCCCCAGTGTTTGTGGAAAGGTCATCAAACCTGCACCGACAAACCCGACAGCCGCAACGGTTGTGGCACTTGAAGATTGAAGCAGTGCAGTACTGATCGCACCCGTTGCTGCACCTGAATAAGGGCTCTTGGTGAAACGCATCAAAGCATTTCGCATCGTATCTCCGGCTAAGGATCGTAATCCCTCTGTCATAACAATCATCCCCAGCAGAAAAAGCCCCAATCCTCCGGAGGCTTTGATTATCGTTAGAATAAATTCATTTTCCATAGATGCCCTTTATGATATTATAGGATAAATCTTTTTTAAAGGCAAAATGATGGATCAGATCATCATCAAAACTGGTGACATTACCGAGGAAAATGTCTGTGCCATTGTCAATGCGGCTAACAGTTCACTCATGGGTGGTGGCGGTGTAGATGGAGCGATACACAGAGCAGGTGGCACACAGATTCTTGAAGCGTGCCGAAAGATCCGAAAAGAGCAGTATCCAGATGGATTACCTACGGGAGAAGCTGTGGCAACACCTGCAGGAAATCTACCGGCAAAGTTTGTCATCCACACTGTAGGACCTGTCTATCATCTCTGCGGTGACAATTGTGCTTTACTTTTAGCATCATGTTACACAAACGCACTTAAGATAGCTATTGAAGTAGGATGTAAAGATATCGCTTTTCCGGCTATATCTACAGGTATATATGGCTATCCCAAAGTGGAAGCTGCTCATATAGCCTATGAAACGGTGAAGGATCTTTTAAAAGAGAGAGATGATATGAAAGTAAGTTTTGTCTTCCATAACAATGAAGATAAAGAAATATTTTTGAAAACAATACAAGAGAAACGTTGAAAATACTCACTAAATTTGTTATTATTAAGAAAAAGGAGGAATAGTATGTATCTTTTTGCTTCAGAGGCTGTTTCAGCTGGACATCCGGATAAATGTGCCGATATTATCGCTGATTCTATTGTAGATACCTTGCTTCAACTTGATGCTGATTCCAAAGTGGCAACCGAAGTCTTTATAAGCGGTAAGCATATCATCATCGGTGGTGAAGTGAAAACCAAAGTCCCTCTTGATCCTGCTTTTTATGAAGAGATAGCCAAAAAAGCATTAAAACAGATAGGGTATCCCGAAGCTGGTTTTGAGAGAGGTGAGACCCTTTTCCCTGATGAGACAGATATACAGGTCTATGTCAGTAAACAATCTCCGGATATCACTATGGGAGTGGTCAAAGAAGAGGGTGAGATAGGGGCAGGGGATCAGGGAATGATGTTCGGTTATGCTACCAGTGAGCGGGATGATCATATGCCTACAGCTTTTGCCTATGCCAGAGAGATCAGAGATGTATTGTATGCGTATGCTCTCAAGCATCCGGAGACTTTCGGTGTTGATCTTAAAACAGAAGTCATCATGGATTACGGCAGTAAAGAAAATTTTGATAATTGTAAGCCCCAACGTATCGCAAAGATTATTGTCGCAATTTCACATAACAAAGATGTTGAACTAAAAGAAGTCAAGCGCTTGGTCAAAAAGATCATCAG
>NATJ01000086.1 GCA_002085305.1 Epsilonproteobacteria bacterium 4484_65
CATGTTGAGTATTTCATCTCATACTATGATTACTATCAGCCTGAAGCATATTTGCCTCGTCAAGACCTCTTTATAGAAAAAGACTCTTCCATTAATCAGGAGTTGGAGCGTTTACGTTTGAGTACAACGGCTTCATTGCTCAGCCATGATGATGTCATCGTCATCGCTTCCGTTTCCGCCAACTATGGGTTGGGTTCCCCTGATGATTATCGTTCCATCGTGCAGAAACTTTGTGTAGGAGATGAATACAACCAAAAAGCTCTGCTGCTTAGACTCGTTGACATGGGCTACAAACGCAATGATGAGTTTTTTGATAGAGGAGACTTTCGTGTCACAGGCGAAGTCATAGACATTTACCCTGCCTACTCTGAAGAGTTTGCCATACGCATAGAATTTTTTGGAGATGAGATAGAAGCTATTTATGAATTTAATTCTCTTACAGGAGAAAAAGAAGAAGGTGTACAGGAAGCTACCGTTTACTCTGCCAATCAATTTATCGTCTCTAAAGAGAAACTGGCACTTGCAGTTAAGAGTATAGAAGAGGAGTTGGGCGAAAGACTCGCGTACTATCAAAAAGAAGACCGTATGGTCGAGTATAACCGTCTTAAACAACGTACAGAGTTTGACTTGGAGATGATAGAAGCTACAGGTATGTGTAAAGGCATTGAAAACTATTCACGTCACCTTACAGGTAAAAAGCCCGGTGAGACACCCTACTCGATGATGGATTACTTTGAAGCCATGCATGATGACTACCTTGTCATCGTCGATGAGTCCCATGTGAGTTTGCCACAGTTTAGAGGGATGTACGCAGGAGACAGAAGCCGTAAAGAGGTTCTGGTAGACCATGGCTTCAGGCTGCCCTCTGCACTTGACAACAGACCACTGATGTTTGACGAGTATATTCACAAAGCACCGCATTTTCTCTTTGTCTCTGCCACCCCTGCACCGCTTGAGCTTGAACTCTCTTCCGTAGTAGCAGAGCAAGTCGTACGCCCCACAGGACTGCTTGACCCTCCCATAGAAGTGATAGACAGTACGTATCAGGTAGAAAACCTGCATGACCGTATGAAACCCGTCATAGAATGACCTGCCGGAAGTGAGTCTGGTTGCCATACTCGATGCAGACAAAGAAGGCTTTTTACGTTCCAGAACTTCCCTCATACAAACTGCAGGGCGTGCTGCCAGAAATACCAATGGACAGGTACTCATGTATGCAAAAAGAATAACTGACTCTATGCAATTCACCATTGACACCACCCAAGCAAGACGTGAAAAACAGATAGCCTACAACAAAAAACACGGAATTACTCCTAAAACCACCATACGTGAACTTGATACCAATCTCAAAGTGGAAGATGCAGGAGAGCTTTACAACAAACAAAGCAAACTAGATAAGATGCCAAAAGCAGAACGGCAGCAACTCGTCAAAGAACTCAAAGCTAAAATGTTAGCTGCTGCCAAGAATTTGGAATTTGAAGAGGCTGCGAGGTTGAGGGATGAGATAGCAAAAGTCAAAAAGCTTTGACTTTTGAATTAGAAATTAGAATGTAGAAATTAGAAATTGGATATAATGTTTAAAATTATAAAAAGCGGAGCCACTGCACCGCATACAAAAATTTCTAATTACTCATTTCTAATTTTCTAATTTAAGGACATGCAATGGACGCAGACCTCAACTCATCACAACTCTATTTTAACCGTGAACTTTCTTGGCTGCAATTTAATTCTCGTGTTCTGGCACAGGCACTGGATGAAAAACTCCCCCCACTTGAGCGTTTAAAGTTCCTTGCAATTTACGGAACAAATCTTGATGAGTTCTACATGATACGTGTTGCAGGACTTAAAGCACTTTTCAAAGCACGTATACAGGAAACAGGTGCTGACAAACTTACACCAAGTGAACAGTTGGAACAGATACACAACTACCTGCATAAAGAACATCAAGTGCTTGAATCGTGTTATACTTCTATCATCTCGGAGCTGCATACCCATAGTGTTCATGTAAAGAACTTTGATGTACTGAATTCAGAAGAGCAGCAAGAAATAAAAGAGATATTTTTCAACGAGATCTATCCTGTGATCATTCCTATCGCAGTAGATGCAACACACCCTTTCCCTCACCTCAACAACCTTAGTTTCGGTTTGGCTATTACCCTCGAAGATGACTCTAAAAACATCAAACACGGACTTATAAGAATCCCAAGGATCATTTCAAGGTTTATACAGTTAGGACAAACATTCGTACCTATTGAGTCTGTGGTTGAACACTTTGCATCTGAACTTTTTCCAGGCTTTACACAACTTGCCTCTACACCGTTCAGGGTTACAAGAAATGCAGACATCGAGATAGAAGAAGAGGAAGCAGACGACTTCTTGGAGATCCTGCAAGAGGGGTTACGATCCAGAAATAAAGGTTCACTCATACGCCTGGAGCTTATGGAGGGCGCAGATGTAGATCTCCTCAATTTTTTACTCTCTCATCTGAACCTTGATGAAAACGATATCTACTCTTACAAAAGCCTGCCGCTTAACCTTGGTTCTTTATGGCAGATCGTAGGAGACAAAGCACTTTCTCATCTTGTTCTACCTACATTCAGTCCAAAAACACTTCCACCTCTTGACTCTGAGAATATCTTTGAAGCCATAGATAAACAGGATGTGCTGCTCTATCACCCCTATGACAGTTTTGAACCGGTGGTACAGTTTATCAAGCAGGCTGCAGTTGACCCGGATACACTTGCCATACGTATGACGCTCTACCGTGCCGGTCCAAAGTCACCCATCGTTAAAGCACTTATAGATGCAGTACGTGATGGCAAACAAGTTACCGTTCTTGTCGAGCTCAAAGCAAGATTTGATGAAGAAAACAACCTGCGCTGGGCAAAAGCACTTGAAGATGCAGGCGCACATGTAGTGTATGGTATCCCTGGACTTAAAGTACATGCCAAGATTGCACAGGTCATTAAAAGGAAGGGTAAAAAACTCCAAAGTTATGTACACCTCGCAACAGGAAACTACAATCCCAGTACAGCAAAGATCTATACCGACATCTCTTATTTTACAGCTAAAGAGGAATTTTCAAATGATGCAACACATTTT
This sequence comes from Epsilonproteobacteria bacterium 4484_65, assembly GCA_002085305.1. Lineage (GTDB taxonomy): Bacteria > Campylobacterota > Campylobacteria > Campylobacterales > Sulfurovaceae > Sulfurovum. The sequence continues at coordinate 3,103 of NATJ01000086.1, forward strand.
TTCCATTTTCTTACCGGTTTTTCTACCTATACGAAACTGGACACTCTTTTTATGTCTCCCGTACAGATCAAACCAAAACTGGTAAAATTCATAGAAAAAGAGAGTAAATATGGCAAGAATGGCCATATCATTCTTAAAGCAAACTCTTTAGTAGATACAGATATTATCAAAGCACTCTACCAGGCTTCACAGGCAGGATGCAAAGTAGACTTGATCATACGGGGGATCTGCTCTTTGAAACCAGGCATAAAAGGTATCAGTGAAAATATTTCTGTCTCTTCTATCATCGGAAAATATCTGGAACATCCCCGTATCTATTTCTTTAAAAACAATAAAGTGAAATGTTACATCTCCTCTGCCGATCTTATGCCTCGCAATCTTGTACGGCGAGTAGAACTTATGACCCCTATCTTGGAAGAAAAGCTTACACAAAAGATAGAACAGATCCTCATGCTTCAACTCGCAGATAACAAACTACGTTGGGAACTTCAGGAAGATGGGAACTACATCAAAGTACCCTTGTTGGGCAAAGCTGTGAACAACCATGCTGTTCTAGAACAGTATGTCAATAAGATCCATGATAAAACAAAAAAAGAGACACCTGACTATGTCAGCCGTCTTGCAAGCCGTATATTAAAGGATAATTAATGATTTTAAAATTTAAAGAGTGGACACCCAAACTTGGAAAAAATGCGTGGATCGCAGAAGGTGCTTCAGTCATTGGTAGAACAACCATGGGTGAAGATTCTGCTGTATGGTTTGGCTGTGTCGTACGTGGTGATGTGCATTACATCACGATAGGTGACCGAAGTAACATTCAAGACCTCAGTATGATACACGTTACCCACCATAAAAAAGCAGATATGTCCGATGGTAACCCTACTGTCATCGGTAATGATGTGACAATAGGCCATAGAGTCATGCTGCATGGATGCACCATAGAAGATGCCTGTCTCATAGGTATGAGTGCCACTATACTTGATGGTGCAGTGATAGGGAAAGAGTCCATTGTGGGAGCAGGAAGTTTAGTGACTAAAAATAAAGTCTTTCCTCCGCGAAGTCTCATTATGGGAAGTCCTGCCAAAGTTATTAGAGAGTTAACAGATGAAGAAGTAAAAGAGTTGTATGCTTCTGCTGACAGATATGTAAAATTCAAAAATGAGTACCTGTAAAATACATCAATACGCGTAGGGTGGGATTTCCCACCATGAATATAAATTTTCTTTTAACGGTGGATAAATCCACCCTACACGATCTAAGGAAAAATCATGAAAAACACCGTTACAAAAAGCTTACAAGACATCCTCTCAAAAGATGTCATCTCTTTCGTACTCAAAGTCGGCTTTGGATCCATACTCCTCTGGATCATCCTCCTTTGGGCTTCATGGGATCTCTATGCAGGGCTGATCGCTACCTATATCCAAAAGATCCCTTTTGTTGGAAGCTGGGAGTGGTTTCAATCCAGCGGTGCCTTTCTGACGGCACTTATTCTAGGCTATATGCTTATCATCATTACAATCTCTATTTTTACTTCTCTCTACAGTGAACCACTTCTCATTAAATTGGCAAAAAAACATTATCCGAATATCTCTATAGTAGGAAGCCCTAATATTACTACATCTGTCATATTAAGCATAAAAGCCGGTCTCATTTTCCTGTTCCTTTTTCTTTTTACTTTTCCCCTGATCTTCATACCAATACTTGGACAGATATGGATGTTATGGCTCTGGTCACTGCTTATCAAAGAGCCTACTGCATATGATGTTGCTCCGCTTTTTATTGCAGACAAGAAAAAAGTCAAAGAGAAAACAAAAAAATCAGGGATCATCGCAATGATCGCATCCCTTTTTAACTATGTGCCTGTATTGAATATCTTTGCACCTGTATTTGCCCAAATACTGTTTTTACATAATATTTTGGGAGAGGATAACGCGTAGGGTGGGTCTACCCACCTTTATGTAGGTTAAGAATTGATATTATGCAAGTTTCTTTTTGTACGGTGGATGAATCCACCCTACACATTTTCTTTTTTTATTCTGCGTTCTTTCTTACTGGAAATCGAAAATCTCAATAGATCATCAGTACTCTTCACATACTCCGGCAATGTCTCTAAACTCTTCTCCATCACTTTAGCTGCACATACCGCATCACTGAATGCACGATGATGCGTTGCAGTTTCGATCTCAAGGAAATCAATAAGATATGCCAGGCCATAACGCTCACTCTCAAAGGTTCGTCTTGCCAGGTCAATGGTACAAAGTTTTGGATTGCCGATGCCTCCTAGACCAAAACGGTCAAATGAAGCGTTGAGAAAACTATAGTCAAAGTTTGCATTATGTGCAACAAAAATGGCATTACCCATAAAATGTCTTAACTTTGTAAGTGCTGATTTTCTAGTGGGTGCGTCTATAAGGTCCATAGGTTCTATACCCGTGATTTTAGTAATGTACTCTGGAAGATATGCACATTCAACAAACGTTTCAAATCTATCGACAACTTTACCGTTTTGCAACATCACAGCACCGATCTCTATGACTTGAGAGGTTCCTGGTTTACTGCCGTTGGTTTCTATATCTATCACACAGTAACGCTGTTCTTTATAAGGAGTAAAGTAAGTTTCAAGTCTATACCTCCCATCCTCTTCTTGCTCTATGGGATAACCGGAAGCTTGAAGCAAAATAAAAATCGTATCACTGTCTTCCAGTAAAGTAGTATATTTTATAGCAATGTGTTTATATTGTTCTTCACTTAACAGACCATCATGTTTACGAAATGCCGTAGTCAGCTCATCAAATACTTTTTGCATTTGCTATAAACTGCTCCACTTTTTTAGGATCTTTCTTACCTTTAATAGATTCTACCCCCGAAGAGACATCAACACCATAAAAACCATATTTTTTCACTTCAGATACATTATCCGGGGTCAAGCCCCCCGCAAGGATTATCTTCGAGCAATCTACATCGTCAAACCACTCAAGGTTCAGACGTTTACCACTTCCGCCATAGGCTTCGCAAAAAGCATCTACCAAACGGTATCTGTCTGAGAATTTATAGATATCTTCTGGAGATTTGGCACGTACAACAGGAAGCGTTTTTAAACCTATAGCATCCAGAGACTCGGCATCTACATCAAAATGGATCTGTGCCAGTGAAATATCTGAATATCTACACACCGTATCGATAGTCTCTACCCCTTCATTTACAAAAAGCCCCACCCTCTCTACAAAAGGAGGAAGCTGATCGATGATACGCTTTGCAGCTGACGAGGTGATGTAACGCGGCGACTGATTATAAAAAACAAACCCCAGAGCATCTGCTCCACACTCTACTGCATGCAATGCATCCCTGAGGTTTGTATTTAGGATTTCGTTCATTAATGAGTTTTTTAAGTTTTTTTGCTTTTTCTATAACCGAAGAGATAAACTTCTGTCCTCCAAAGCCGGGGTTTACAGACATAAGCAGAACCATATCTACATCATCCAGCAAAAACTCTATAGCTTCAGGTGGTGTATGTGGGTTCAGTGTGATCGCCGGCTTTATACCTAAAGAGCGGATCTTTTGTATGAGTCTATGCGGATGTTTTTCCTCTTCTATATGAAAAGAGATAAATTCAGGTTTTAAAGGAGCAAAGAGATCTACAAAAAAACTATTGTTTTCAACCATAAGATGTATATCTAAAGGTTTGGTTGCTGTTTTGGCTACAGCTTCAACTACAACAGGTCCTATAGTTAAGTTTGGTACAAAATGCCCATCCATCACATCTACATGCACAAGATCACAACCACCTTCACAAATGGCTTCAACATCACGAGCCAAATTTCCAAAATCAGCCGACAGTATACTTGGAGCTACTAACATAAAATTCCTCAAAAATAAATTTTTGTTATTATATCAAAATCAAACTTGTGCCTATCAAGGTATATAGGCTTTTAATACCTATCCACTCCACAAAAATAACATACCTTAAGCAAAATTTATGCACAAATTGCCTATAATCGCACAAAATATTCGAGATTTTATACCTATGCGTATAAAGTCTACATTAACAGAAGGTATTATCATGTCAAGAAAATGTGAAATCACTGGCAAAGGGCCACTAGTAGGGAACAACGTTTCTCACGCAAACAACAAAACAAAAAGAAGACAACTTCCAAACTTGAGATCTGTAAAGATCACACTTGAAGACGGAACAACAAAAAGAGTAAAAGTTGCTGCTTCTACACTTAGAACAATGAAGAAAAAAGCTGCCCAAGCTGCTGCAGTAGCTAGCTAAAAAAAGCTTGGCCACCTACAAAGCATAAAAGTAACTAGTCGCTTGAGTCTGCTGCTAAAGCAAACTCAGCGTTAGCACAGCTCTGTTTGGCTTTGCTGAAAAAGCGTCCACTTAATGGTTGCTTCTCAAAAAATAAAAAAGTTTCTCAACTGGAGAAGCGCCCCAAAACCACATATTACCCTAAATGATGAGTATTATGGTCATTTAGCCCCTTTTAGACTTCCCCTTATTCTTACTGTACTTATTATGCTTATCGGCACGATAGGATATATGGTTATCGATAAGTTTCCACTCATGGATGCTATCTACCAAACAGGAATTACGTTCACTACTGTGGGATTTGGAGAACAACGGCCTTTATCAGATATGGGTCGTATCTTTACTATTACACTCATCATCTTTGGCTTTGTCGTCTTCTCTATTGCGGTGGGTATTATTGCAGAAGTGGTCAAAAAAGGTGAATTTCAAAAAACTGCCAAGGAGCGTAAAATGCTTTATGAAATTGCTAGACTTAAACAACATTTTGTCGTCTGTTACCACAATGAATTTACCATTCAAGTCACTAAACAATTACGGGCAAACCATATCCCTTTTGTAGTAGTTGATCCAAGAGAAGATATGGAAGAGATAGCTAAAAAGTACAAATACCCTTACTTTGTTACAGCTGAAGCCCATACAGAAGAGGGGATCTTAAAATCGCATCTCTCTTCTGCAAAGGGCATCATAACACTTGCAGATAATGTAGCTGACAATATCGCAACTATTGCTTCTGCACGTCTTTATGAAACGGAAATACATAGAGGTAGAAAATATCTTATCATTGCCAATGCCAAAAGCCACGAAGATGAACAAAAACTCCTAAAATTAGGTGCAAACAAAGTGGTTACGGCAACAAAACTCATGGCACAGCGTATCAATGCTATGGCAGCACGACCAGATATGGAAAACCTCTTACAGGAATTTCTTTATAGACAAGATACTCCACTGGATATGGAAGAGGCAAAAGTCTCTAAAACTTCTTGGCTTACACTCAAAAAAATTAAAACTGCACGTTTTAGAGATATTGCCAACGTAACGATCATCGGTATCCGTCAAAAAGATAATAAATTCATCCCTATGCCTAAAGGTGACACTATCATTATGCCGGAGTCAAAACTTCTTCTTATCGGTACAAGTGACGGGATACGCAAAGCTAAAAAAATACTCCGTAAAAAAGAGAAACCTGAGGAATTGAAATATGTTTAAACTTTTCCCTCTTGAAAATGGTTTAGAGAACGTCAAAGGCTTTTTTTCTGGAGCAACCAATGTAGGCATGCGAACCAACCCTGCAAATTCTGGTGTTTCTGATATAGACGGAGATGTAGCTTTTATACGATCACAGACACCTTGTGATATTTCAGCAGTTTTTACATCTAACACTTTCCAGGCAGCGCCCATCAAACATTTTCAAAAATATCCTCAAGGTTTTCAGACTGACTTTGTACTGATCAATGCTAAAAATGCCAATGCCATGACAGGTGAAAAAGGTATCGAAGATATTGACACTATTCTGTCAACGCTCAATACAAAAATAGATGTTCATAACCCTGTAATGAGTTCTACAGGGGTCATAGGGTATCGTTTACCTATTGACAAGATCACTTCAGCATTTGATACTTTAGATTTTTCTGCAAGCAATTCTCATAAAGCAGCTCGCGCCATCATGACCACTGACAGCTTTAAAAAAGAGTTAGCCTACAAAGTTGAACTTGAAAATGGTGAAAGTTTCAACATCGCAGCCATCTGTAAAGGTGCAGGAATGATAAACCCTGCTATGGCAACCATGCTCTGTTTTATCACTACCGATGCAGATATTCCTAAAAGTGATATGGATGAACTTCTTATCCAAAGTACTGAAGGTTCATTTAACCGTATCTCCGTAGATGGAGATACCTCTACGAACGATACAGTTATGCTTTTAGCCAACAAAGAGAGTGGTGTGTACCACAAAGAAGCATTCAAAGAAGCCCTGAACAAGATCATGTTTGAACTTGCCATGATGATACTCAAAGATGGAGAAGGTGCAAACAAACTTGTAGCCTTTGAAGTCAAAGGCGCAAAAAGTGAAAAGGAAGCAAGAAAAGCAAGTATGGCTCTAAGTAACTCCCTTCTGGTCAAAACTGCTCTCTTTGGAGAAGATCCAAACTGGGGACGTATTGCTTCTACCATAGGAGCAAGTGGAATAGCATGTGATGACGGAAAACTCACTATCCATTATGATGATCTTCTCATCTACTCAAATCAGTTCAGAGAGCTAGATAAAGAACGTGAAGACAAAGCCTATAAGATCATGAAACAGGAGAGTTTTAAAGTCACTTGCGACATCGGTTTAGGTGATGCCTCTTATACCTCTTACGGTTGTGACCTGAGTTATGAATATGTAAAGATAAATGCAGAGTATAGAACTTAATTCTCCTCTAATCACAAAAAAGATAAAATACAGCAAAATATAATACAGGAGTAACCATGTTACACGAATATAGAGATGAAATCCATGAACTTAAACAAAACAATGCACATTTTACAAGAATTTTTGAGAAGCATAATGAACTTGATCAAAAAATAGAAGATGCAGAAGCAGATAGAGTTATCCTTACAGATGTAGAGTTGGAAATACTTAAAAAAGAGAAACTGCTTTTAAAAGATGAAGCGTATAAAATGATCATGGATTATAGAAAATCTAAAGCATAATACCCAGTGGACTTCGGTCCACACTTCTTATATACCCTCTTAACACAAATTACCCTATAATTACTATCAAAACACGTTACACATATATTTAGGAAATACTACTATGGCATCATTTAACACAATAACAGACATCCCAAAAGCACTTTTAGAGATCATCGATACATTTAATTTTAGTCAAATGAGTGAGATACAGGATAAAGCAATCAACCCTATTCTGGAAGGTAAAGATATCTTGGCACAGTCTAAAACAGGTTCAGGTAAAACATTGGCATTTGGTATCCCTGCGATTATGCGTACTGATATGGGTAAAAACAAACCTCAAACCATTATCATTACACCTACACGAGAACTTGCAGAGCAAATTGCTATTGAACTTAGAAAAATAGCAGCTT
>NATJ01000087.1 GCA_002085305.1 Epsilonproteobacteria bacterium 4484_65
ATCCTTCCAAAACAACCATCGTCGATCTGATGACCGCCGACCAGAAAGTATTGCCAACACAGGTAGACGAGCAAATCCCCGCCACCCCGAACCTCCACCACGACTACTCCGTCATGATCGATCAAAAAACCGGCAAACAAGTCCTCACCGTAGGCGACCACTGGAAACTCTCTCAGGCACTGGACAACGAAACCAGAGCCAAAGTTGACAGACGCGGTATGTGTTACAGCTGCCACCAAAGCATCCCGGAAGGAAACCTTGCCGTATCCGCCATGACCCACGCAGCCGAAATGGCAGGAGTGAAGATCGACAAAGAGATGCACACAGACATACTGCACAAACTTTTAAATATCGGTGCGTGGCTCCAGGTATTGCTGCCGCTTCTTGGGCTGACCAGTGCAGTCTGGTTCTTTTTGAGATACAGAAGAAAAAAGCGATAGGAGGTTTTATGAAAGAAAATATTTTTGAAATCGGCGCAAAATTTGACAACGACTGGCAGGCAGACAACAAACCTAAAAAGCAAAAAAAGCAGACCAACGAAATCAAAACACCAGACAAACACCAACTCCACTTTGCAAAAGAAAAGCGACGGGGCAAAACTGTCACCATCGTCAAACCATTTTATCTGGAAAAAGATACCCTTCAAACACTCCTCAAAACTCTCAAGAAAAAGCTGGGCACCGGAGGCACAGTGAAAGAGAACAGTCTGGAGTTTCAGGGAGAAGTCTCAGAGAGTTTACGGGTACATTTGGAAAAGCTGGGGTACCGCTTTAAAAAATAATATATTTTAGTTATAATAATTATAAAAAAGGAGATACATTATGAAATCATTTATGAAAACAGTTGCACTTTTAACACTACCGTTTCTTTTAAACGCAGGAAGCCTCATCGTCAAAAACAGTAATCACAGCGTCGATGAAACCATCGCTAAAATCGAAACCATCGTCAAGTCAAAAGCGAAAGAAGGAATGGGTGTTTTTACCGTCATCGACCACCAAAAAGGCGCACAAAAAGCAGGACTTCAGATGCAAGCAGAAAAAGTAATCCTCTTTGGCAACCCGAAACTCGGTACCAAAATGATGCAAAGAGACCCCAAAACCGGACTCGATCTACCGTTAAAAGTTCTTGTCTACCAAGACAAAGAGGGAAAAACGAAGATGGTCTACCATGATCCCATCGAATGGAGCAAAGATTTTGACCTTGAAGGGTGTAAGCTAGTCAAGAAGATGGCGGATGTTTTGGATATGATTACGACGAAGGCGGGAGAGTAGTATAATTTTATGCTACCTCTTTTTCCAAAGCCTGTTGAATATATTTATTTAACGACATACCCGACTTCAGTGCCTTTTCATAAAGTTTTTTATGAAGTACAGGATCTATGCGTACATTAAACACACCCTTAAACACTTTCTGAGGTTCTCTTCCCAGTGCTTTGCAAGTTTCCAGATACTCGTTTACCGCTTTATGAAAATTTTCCTCAAGTTCTACAGCATTGGTTGCTTCAAATGTCACCAGATCGTCAATCATTTCAAGCTTTCCAAAAAAGCACTTATCCTCGGGAGAATATTCGATACTGCCAAGATACCCTTTGTATTCTATGATATTAGCCATTGCATATCTCCTTTAATTTTACCTGAATCTGTTTTACCAGATAAACTTTCAAAATATTTCCCGGATGTGGTTTATGTAAACTGATCAAATGATCTTTTGACGTATGATAAAACTTTACAGCAGAACCTTTACCTTCTACTTTACTGTAACCACATGAAATCAGTAGCGTTGAAAGTTCATCAAATGTTAAATCTTTTCGTATTGGTCTTTCCAAAAACTTTTGAAGTAACTTATTTTTCTTACTCATAGTAATGATACCATATTTCAGTTACAGATTCAATGTGTTTATTACAGTTCATATAAATACCAACCTGTTTTTCTTAAATTGTAATATTTTTTTTACTTAGAAAGAAATTTTATTTCAAATTGAAATATGACTGAAATGGTACTTCAGTGCCATCTATAAGTGAAGAAGTGAGGCTAAAGTCGTACCTCCAAAAGGAAAAAGGTAAAAAACCCAAGCTTAAGAATCCTCCAAATCCGAAGGTAAAGTTCTGAGGAGACGAAAACCGATATTGACGCTACGATTACCCGGATTGCCCCAGTCACGGTCAGCGGAGCACGTGAAGTTAGCATCGTAGTTCCACGAACCGCCCCGAAGGACTTTGTATTTTTTTTCTTCATCATACCAATCCTCACACCACTCCCAGACATTGCCGTGCATATCGTAAAGTTTCCAGGGATTTGGTTTTTTTTGACCTACTTCATGTGTTGTGCTATCACTATTTTCATCATACCAGGCATACTTTTCCAACTCTTTTCCATCGTCTCCAAAACTCCACTTTGTTGTGGTACCCGCTCTGCATGCGTACTCCCACTCTTTTTCAGTCGGGAGTCGGTAATTTTCTTTTGTCTTTTCACTTAGCCATTTGCAGTACGCCGTGGCATCATGCCAGCTGATACCGATGATGGGGGCGTTGTCTGTTAAATTCATGTCTTTATAAGAATTATAATTCACATTTTTATAATTTTCCGTCATCCACTCGGGGTAGTGTTCTTTCACATCTTTTACAAAGTGCATATATTCGGCTATGGTGACGGGGTATTTGCCCATATAAAAGTCATGTTCTATGGTGACTTTTTTTTGATTTTCCCCTTCACCCATCATGAAAGAGCCTTTTTTGATGGGTACCATGTCGATACTCAAAGAGTTCATGATACGAACCATTTTGGGTTTGATGAAGTTGCTCATGATTTATCCTTCTGGAGGTGTGGCTTTAGCCTCACCATATATCTTTCATTTATGAGACTAAAAGTCTCACTTCTTTAGCTTTACTTTTAGGGGGCGCTGAAGCACCCCTTCCGTTGTCTCCTCTACAAGGAGGTGCGACTTCAGTCGCACAATAATAAGTACGACTAAAGTCGTACCTCCTTTTAAAAATCGCCTAAATCAGAAGGTAAAGTTCTGAGGAGACGAAACCCCCCATTGCTGATATGAATAACCGGAATGACCCTGTAACGGAAGGCGGAGCGAGTGCTGACAGCAATGACGTTCCACGAACCGCTCCGAAGGACTTTTCCCCCTGATTTTTCATTCACATACGCTCTACCATCTCTTGGCGTTTTTTCATAATTATCTACCCAATCATCTTCACACCACTCCCAGACATTACCGTGCATATCATAAAGCCCCCAGGGATTTGGAAGTTTTTCTCCTACCGGATGGGTTTTACCTTCACTATTTTTACTATACCAGGCATACTTTTCTAACTCTTTTGCATCGTCTCCAAAGCTCCACTTTGTTATCGTACCTGCACGGCAACTATACTCCCACTCTGCTTCTGTCGGTAAGCGATAGTTTTCTCCTGTTTTTTCACTCAGCCATTTACAATACTCTTTGGCATCGCGCCATGAGACATTGATCACCGGTCTTTTCCCTCTCCCCCAACCTTTATCATCCGGTTTTCTTTTGCCTGTATCTTCGCAAAAGAGATCATACTCTTCAAAGGTTACAGGATATTTTGCTATCTCAAAGTCATAGTTAAAGACTACTTCATGAACTGGTTTTTCATTATCCTCTCCATCGTCTGATCCCATTTGAAAGCGTTTTGATTTGGGGATGATGGCTTTGATTGGTTCTTCTATATTTGGATATTCATCCAACTCACCCCAATCTATGGTACCTATATTGATATCATCAATTTTTATTTCTTCTATCTCATCATCTTTTACAACAACTTCCAAAGAACACTCTATATCCAGCTCAAACTTTTTTTCTTCAGAAAGCGGAGGATATGGATAGTCTGGTATCTCTACAAAGCTGTTTAAATCAAATCTTGCCTGCGCTTTGTAAAGAGTATTATCCATTCTTTCAATATTTAAAATCTCTATATTTTCAGGAGCATCACCACACTGGGAGATTGTTCCTGTGATGTAATTCCCATCTTGGGGAGAATCACCTATATGGACTTCTTTTCCTATATGGTCGCATATCTCAGTTTCTTGTAGTTTTTTGATGATTTTATTTTGAAGTTCTTGTAAAAATTTCTTTTTTTCAATTTTACCTATGCTATCTTCTATCTCTTTAGCTATATTTGTATATCTTCCACCTGCTCTTTGGATAACTTGTGATACAAGTTTAGCATAAGCGATACTTTCATCACTAAGTTCTACTTCACCTTTAAAAGCTCCGGTAGGATCACTTAAAAGTGCTTTTATGTCAAATCCCACACCTAAATGGGAACTCAAAAAATCAGACATTTTTTTCAGTATTTCTATAGATTCATCCGCACTTATATTTTGGTTTAACTCTTTCCTTACTTTTGTATAAAAGTCATATCTTGTTTTTCCATCTTTTTCTATTCTCTCTACTAACCCTCCTAAAAATAGCTCTGCTACATGAGATTGGTCACTATTTGGTAATTTATTTTCTTGAAGTATTCGCACTACTTGAAAATCAACAGGCAAGATAGACATATAAAAAGCCAACTGTCTAGCCATTGGAGAAGTTTGAAGATAAAATCTTTTCATTCTATCTTCTATGCTGATTTTTGTGTTTGTTGTTTTTATCTCTTCAAACTCCAAGTCATCAAATACTACACCACTTATGCTGTTTTTTTCTCTATTTATCACTACTTTTGCCCAAGCTTGAAGAGCAAAAGGATCAAAACTTACTATGGGTATCTTTAAACTATCTTTGGTTTCATTAAAAAGAGTATTGGAAACGAGTTGATGATTGAGTGAAGAAAAGCTTTTTGAACTAAGCCTTGTATCTTTCCCTTTATAAAGCATAGTTCCCATCCACATTCGTTTTGGAAACATCTGTATAATAGAAGTTAGCGAATATTTTGACCATAGTTTTATTTTTTTAAAACTATCTCCACTTTTCCAAGATGGTGCCAGACAGTCACTCATAATCCATATCAGATTTTGTTTATTGTCAATTATGACATTTTTATCATCAGCTTTTTGTTTTAGTCCTTTGTCATAGTAGAGTTTTGCGTTTTTAGAATTTGTATCCCAATAATAAATAGAAATTTGATTAAATACGCCAAAAGTATAAAGTATCTGTTTAAAAATTTTTATGAGTTCACTCCATATTTCCATGGTTTTATACTCATCTATGATGATAGTAAGAGAAAATTTCTTCTCTTGTACTTTTTTAAACTTCAAATCAAATATATGTGTATTTGCTATATACTCGACTGTCGCTTCTTCATCAAACTCATGTTTATTATTTGAGTTAACTCTTAGGTTGATATATTTAAAAGCTTTTTCCCACTCTCTATAGTGAGGAAGGGCTAGTTTTTTTGGTGCTTGAAATGCTTTAGCCGATCTTTTTAGCTTTGAACTATTTTTTGTTTCATTTTGAGGAGTATGTACTTCTATTTCTGGTGGTTTATCTTTTACTTCTTTTGTTTTGGATTTATTATTGTCTATAACTGTCTTTGTTGGTTCTTCTTCTAGAGTGTCAGATAGTGCATTCTCATCTTTATCTGAT